>CBFGYX010000043.1:0-9745 GCA_965653075.1 uncultured bacterium | reverse complement strand
GTGCGCGTTCCCACGAATCGCCCATCGATCATCAGAGCCGGCACGCCCCGGAGTCCGACGGTTGAAGCGATCATCCGCTGCTGCATCACCAGTGGACGCAGCCGGCCGTTCTCGAGGACCTCGCCGAGTTCATCCGGATCCATGCCGATGTCGGAGGCGATGCTCTGCAGTTCGGCAAGCGAGAGTCCCCCCTGGCGCTGACGCTCAAACTGGCCGGTCAGCATTTCGTCGAACTTGCCCTGCTCATCCGCCAGATAAAGCGCCTCGATCTGCGGCACGGAAAACTCCCAAAGCGCAACAGGTTTGTAGACGAAGTGGGCCTTGTCGCCGTGGTCCTCAACGACCATTTCCATGATGGAATGCATCGTGCGGCAATGCGGGCAGTTTGGATCGAAGAACTCAACCACCGTGACAGCGGCATCGGGATTGCCCACCGAGGGATCGTTCGCTCCGAGTACAGTGGCGAGGTCTACCGGGTTCATCGACGGATCATAGCCACACGCGGGCTGCTGGCCCGGTTGGCCGGTAATCCCCGCAGCGCTCCCCCCCGCCGGTTGGAGCGCGCTGAAATACAGGAAGTCAGCGCCGGCAAGAATGACGGTTAGAAAGACAAGGACAGAGGCAAAGCGAAGATCCTTCATATTCTTGTTTTTTGCGGGTCTTTTCTTCGGATGCGGTGTGACCTCAGGCAACCGCATGTAGATGACGACCGTGATTGCGAGAAGCAGCACCAGAGCGGCCGACAAGAGGCACAGGGCACACAATTCGCCGATCACGGCAAACTGATAGTAGACCAGGTACAGCGAGTACAGGAAACCGAGACCGATGCCCACTGGCCGCCCCTTATGGCCGATGTCCCGAAGGCCTTTCTCGGCAAACATGATCATCAGCGTCGTGACCACGACGAAGCCGTAGAAAAGGAATCCCCAGACGGTATTGGAAATCCCAAGGAAACTGCCGGCACTTGTCTGAAGCACGGCCGCGCAGTCGAAGGTCGAGGCTGACGCATCTCCGCCGAGAAATCCGAGACAACCCTGATCGAAGCCGCGACCGGCCTGAATGCCCAGGTGGACGACAACGAGGATGCCGAAAAGTCCGAGGGCGAGAAATACCCGGTTCAGAACGGATCGGTTCAATGTGGATGAGGGAGGCATGGGCATGGATGAGGTCAAAAGCGAACAGGTACCGGGGTCAATCTAAACAAATATCGGCTACGCTCGGCGGTCCGCCGTGAGCGGAACGCATTATTCGGCCTCAATGTCTACGTTCCCTCACGATAATAAATCTATTTCAGCAGGCCGACTTGTTTGACGCAATTTCGCTGAGCACCCCGTTTGTCACGCGGGTTTTGTGGACGCTCGTCGCGTTCGCGCTGCTCTACACCATCAAGCGTGCGATCCAGCACCTCGTCAGCCGCTACATCAGCGAAACACACCGGCAGTACCGTACATCCAAGCTAATTGGCCGCTTGACCACGGTGCTGTCGGTGGTGGCCGTAATCATGATCTGGTCGCCGCAGCGCGCCGACGTGTTTACACTGCTGACGCTGATCGGCGCGGGCTTGGCCATTTCGATGCGCGAGGCGCTGCTCAGTATGTTGGGATGGCTGCACCTGATCGTCCGCACTCCATACAAGAACGGCGACCGGATCGAGGTGCGTGGCATCCAGGGCGATGTCGTCGACGTGCGGTTGCTCCATACGACGCTCATGGAAATCGGCGGCTGGGTCGACGCCGACCAGAGCACCGGGCGCCTGGTGCATATCCCAAATCACTGGGTTTTTCTGGATGGCGTGTACAACTACACCCTCGGCTTCAATTATATATGGAACGAACTGCCTTTCACGGTCACGTTTCGAAGCGACTGGCAGCGTGCGCAGGAGCAGATCCTCGACATCGCGAACGAAACGGTGAAGTCCGTCGAAGAGCAGGCCTCCCGGCAGATTCAGCAGACGGCGCAGGAGTATCTCGTCCACTACTCGATTCTGACGCCATACGTATATGTGAATGTCGTCGAGAACGGCATCCGGCTGACACTCCGCTACCTCTGCGAGCCGAGGAAACGTCGAGGGACAGCCCATGCACTCACCGTGCAGATCTTAAAGGCATTTCAGGAGGCGGGGACGATCGAGCTGGCATATCCCATGGTTGGCGTCTCTCCATTCGACACGCCACAGTTCGGCACCGTTGATACCCGTGGGGGCGGGGCGAACGGCGAGCGGTCCGGATCGTGAACGTTGCTCGCGGACGTTGCATCTGCCGCCCTCCCCCGCTATCTTTCGAGCCATGAAAACGACCCCCGCTCATACCGTCCCGAATAACTGGTCCTGGCGAAGCACGGATTTGGCGGGCCGGTGTGAGCACGTATGACGCAGTTTAAACTGCCTGTGTTACCATGCTTTAGGCCTGTCGCTCTTCTCGCGGCGGGCTTTTTTTGTATATGACATTCGAATCCTTTCAACAGATCATTGACGAGGCGCGGCCGGACGGGAAGCGCGGCATCATCGTACCTGTCACACGTCGCCTGACGGCCGATCTTCTGACGCCCGTCCTTGCGCTGCTCCGGCTGAGGCATGATGGCCGGAGCGTTTTCCTGTTCGAAAGCGTGGAGGGTGGTGAAAAGCTGGCGCGTTTCTCTTTCCTGGGGCGTGATCCATTTGCTGTAATTGAGGGCCGAGGCACCGGCACTGCAATTCGGTATCACGGTGATTTCCGTCCGTTCGACTTTGACGAGAACGCCACCGTCATCCAGAATATGCGGAAGGCGTTCGACGGCTACACTGAGATCCGCATCCCAGAGATGCCGCGGTTTGCGGGTGGAGCCGTGGGGTATCTGGGCTACGACGGTGTGCGCCTCTTCGAGCGCGTTCCGGAATCGTCTCCCAAAACGCTCGACGTGCCCGATGCGGTCTGGTCGTTTTACCGTTCGGTCGTTGCCTTCGATCACCTCCGGCATCAGCTGGTGCTTATCGCCAACGCCTATGTCGACGCCGCGACGGAGCCGGAGACGGTCTACAGAGAGGCTATTGCCGATCTCGACCGGTTGGAAGATGCGCTGACGCGGGCGGACGTCCCGATGCCGGGGCCGTTTCGTCACGACGAGCGCGCCCAGTCTGCCTTCGATAGAGCCGACTTCGAAAGCGCCGTCGTGCGGGCCAAGCATCTCATTAAAGAGGGCGACATTTTTCAGGTTGTGCTCTCGCGGCGTGCGTCCTACTCATTTACGGGAGACGCGGTGCAGCTTTACCGTGCCCTACGGCGTGTTAATCCCTCCCCCTACCTCTTCTACGTAGAGACAGATTCCTGCGTGCTGATCGGATCGTCGCCCGAGGTTCTCGTCAGGACGGAGGGTTCGCGGGCGGAGGTGCTGCCCATCGCGGGTACGCGGCCACGCGGCGCGACGCCGGAGGAGGATGCTCGGCTCGAAGAGGAACTGCTCGCAGATCCGAAGGAACGCGCCGAACATGTGATGCTCGTTGACCTGGGCCGAAACGACCTGGGGCGGGTTTGCGAGCCCGGTTCTGTCGACGTCGAGCGGTATGCGTTTGTTGAACGCTATTCGCACGTGATGCACATCGTATCGTCCGTTTCAGGCCGCCTCGTTGCTGGATCCGATGCGCTCCATACGCTTGCGGCGTGTTTTCCGGCGGGCACGGTAAGCGGCGCGCCCAAGGTGCGAGCGATGG
The DNA here is from genome assembly GCA_965653075.1 of uncultured bacterium. Classification (GTDB taxonomy): domain Bacteria; phylum Bacteroidota; class Rhodothermia; order Rhodothermales; family CAZKDQ01; genus CAZRTY01. The sequence continues at coordinate 6,060 of CBFGYX010000043.1, read as the reverse complement.
AAATCATCGACGAACTGGAGCCCGAAGCACGCGGCGTGTACGCCGGTGCCGTCGGCTACATCGACTTCGCCGGAAACATGGACACATGCATCGCAATTCGGACAATGGTTGTTAAGGATGACCGGGTCTATTTGCAGGCAGGCGCCGGTATTGTTGCCGACAGCGTGCCTGAGGCGGAGTTTCAGGAGACAGAAAACAAGGTCGGTGCGCTGCGTGAAGCGCTCAGGCTGGCAAGCCGCGATCTCAAGCCCGCAGGGGCCGACGAGACCACGGCACCCGCTAAATCTCATCGACAGGATGCCGTACATTAAGCGGCTTCGGTAACCACGAATCTCGCATATCATCATGCTGAAAGACGCGTTACTCAATAAAGGCTGGGGAGGCCGCACCATTACGCGCCAGGAAACGCTCGAGCGCCTGAACGTCATCCTCAGGCCGTTTCATGAAATGACGTACACGTACGATGTGGCCATAGAACGACTCTCCAACGCCGAGAGCCGGGAACGTCTCAAATCGTTTCAGCGGACGACCCGCGCCGACGGCGGAAAGCTCGCCGAATCCGTCTTGAGCTCGGGCGGCGTCCCGGAGTCCGGTGTCGACATGGAACTGCGCGACTTCGATCCGGGCAACGACGACGCTTCCATCGTTGCGCATCTGATCGATCTCGAGAACGCCCTGCTCGATCGCGTCGCCGAGGAGCGGAAAGTCAGCCACCGTATGCACACGCGCGCCGTTCTTGGTGCCGTCGAGAAAAACGCGAAAGAGCGTCTCGATTATCTGAAGTCAATTCGCAAGTAAGCTCACCGATGTCAGAACTGGCCCCCGTTGCCGCCGAGAGCAATCCACCTTCGGAGACAGGACCCACGAAGACCGTCATCGTCTCCGGCATCCAACCGTCGGGCACGCTGCATCTCGGCAATTATTTCGGCGCGATTCGGCAGCACATCGAATTGCACGACAAGCACGAATCGTACTTCTTCATCGCCAATTATCATGCGATGACGTCCGTGCAAGACGCTGAGCTTCTTCGCCGCTATTCGCTGGATGTTGCTATTGATTATCTGGCGCTTGGATTCGATCCGACGAAGGCGCAGCTCTTTCTCCAGAGCGATGTACCGCAAGTCACCGAGCTCGCATGGGTGTTCTACAACCAGACGCCGACGTCGCTGCTCGAGAAAGGAGTCTCGTATAAAGACAAGGTGGCACAGGGGCTCTCGCCCAATGCCGGCCTGCTGAATTACCCCGTGCTGCAAGCTGCGGACATCTTGATCTACGGCGGCACGCTCGTCCCGGTTGGGGCCGATCAGAAGCAACACATCGAGATCACACGGGATGTCGCCGGTAAGTTCAATCGGGCTTTCTGCCCTGATGACGAGCCGTTGTTCGACCTCCCCGATCCCATGATCCTCGAGACCGTGGCCGTCGTACCCGGCGTAGACGGGCGGAAAATGTCGAAGAGCTATGACAATACCATCGGCATTTTCGACGAAGGCAAGGCGCTCAAGCAGAAGGTGATGGGCATCGTGACAGACTCGACGCCGCTGGAAGAGCCCAAGGATCCAGCGGCCGATAATGTCTACGCGCTGATCAAGTTGTTTGCTGACGACGAAACGAAGCAGCGCATCTCTGATGCCTATCGTGCCGGCGGATACGGTTACGGACACGCCAAGAAGGAACTGCTCGGCCTCGTCACCAACCATTTTGCCGACGCACGGGAACGCCGCCGGGAGCTTGAAGCCAGGCCTGATTATGTGATGGATGTTCTGCGTGAAGGCGGGCAAAAGGCACGAGAGCGCGCGGACGTCATCATGGACGCCGTGCGTTCAAGGACGGGCCTCGTCACCACGTATCGTCCTACCTCATTTGCTACCTCGGGATGATTCTCGTCATCGATAACTACGATTCGTTCACGTACAATCTGGTTCATCTACTGGCCAACTGGGCCGACGATGTCCATGTCGTGCGGAATGATCAAATCGATACACACGCCGCGCGGCTCCTCGAGCCCCGTGCGATTCTGATTTCGCCGGGCCCGGGCCGGCCGGCTGATGCGGGTGTTTCCGAGCAGTTGATTCGGGACTTTGGCTGCACGACGCCCATTCTCGGCGTGTGCCTCGGCCACCAGGCTATCGGCGAGGTCTTCGGAGCGAAGATCGTTCATGCACCTGAGTTGATGCACGGCAAAACGAGTCCGATTCGTCACGACGGTCGGTCGGTATTTCAGGGACTGCCCCAAAACTTCGACGCCACACGCTATCACTCGCTGGTGGTTGACCGTGCGGGCCTTCCGGACGAACTGGATGTTTCGGCGGAGGCACCCGACGGCACCATCATGGGGCTACGTCACCGGACGATGCCCATGGAGGGCATCCAGTTTCATCCGGAAAGTGTCCTCAGTACCGATGGGCCCGCCCTGATCCGGAACTGGGTGAATTACGTTCAGACGTATCGGCTTGATCGAGTTTCAGCCGCATGAAGAACGGACTCCACGAGTACCTCGGCATCCTGGCCGAAGGCAATACATTGACGCAGCTGCAGGCCGAGACCGCAATGCAGATGATGCTGAGCGGCGAGGTCGAACCTGTGCACGCAGCCGGCTTCCTGATGGGATTGCGGGCACGTGGCGAGTACACAGAAGAGCTTATCGGCTTCACACGTGTCATGCGTCGATTTGCCACGCCTGTTGAAGCCGATCCGGATGCGATCGACCTCTGCGGGACGGGCGGCGACGGAACCGGCACCTTCAACATTTCCACGGCGGCGGCTTTCGTGTGCGCGGGTGCAGGTGCGGTAGTTGCTAAACACGGCAACCGATCTGTTTCGTCGAAGGCGGGCTCAGCGGATGTTCTCGAAGCGCTTGGGGTGCAAGTCGAGCTCGGTAAAGACGGCGTCGAATACTGTCTGGACAAAGTCGGTATCGCGTTCCTCTTTGCGCCCTTTTTCCACCCCGCCATGCGATATGTCATGCCCGTGCGGCGCGGCCTTGGCGTACGGACGTTCTTCAACATTCTCGGACCGCTGAGCAACCCGGCCGGCGTCAAGCGCCAGCTTATCGGCTCGTTTAACGAAGGCACCGCCCGCAAGATGGCCGAGATTCTCGGGGCGCTCGATGCCGAACATATCATTACGGCACACGCATCCGATGGTCTCGACGAGATCTCGCTCGCTGCATCAACGAAGCTGTTCGAGTTTCAACGCGGCGGTGCGGAAGGGCAGGTCATCGAGACCGAAGTTGTGCCGGAAGATCGCGGCATTAGCCGGGCATCACTCGAGGCGTTATACGGAGGCACGGCCGAAGACAACGCTCGCATCCTGATGAGCATTTTCGATGGCGAAACGGGTCCGCGCCGGGACATCGTCGTATTGAATGCGGCTTATGGTCTGTACACAACGGGGCGGTACGCGTCGATCGAGGATGCTCTCGCCGCCGCGCAGGAGAGTATTGACTCAGGTGGCGCGCGGCAGAAAGTGCAACAACTTGTTGAGGCGTCGAATAAGGCGCCCAGGATCATATGACGATTCTCGACCGAATTATCGAGCGCACGCGCGAGATTGTGGCATCGCGCCGGCGCCACGTTTCTGTTGCCGAACTCGAGCAGACGGAGCTGTTTAGCGAGACGCGTCGGCCGTTCGGCGGCGCCATAGCAGCAATTCCTCTGGCGATCATTGCGGAAGTCAAACGCGCCTCGCCGTCAAAAGGCATCATCCGCGAAGACTTCGATCCTGTCGCGATTGCCCGCTCGTATGACGAATCGGGGGCGGCCGCCATTTCGGTGCTTACGGAGCCTGACTTTTTTCAGGGCTCACTCGATTATCTCGGGCACATCCGCAGGGAGACGCAGGCGCCACTCCTCCGCAAGGACTTTATCATCGATCCGTATCAAGTAGTCGAGGCTCGCTCTGCCGGCGCCGATGCGATTCTGCTTATCGCAACCGCGCTCGATCCGTCACAGCTCCATGAGCTTCACGAGGCAGCAGCCGAGTACGGACTCGACAGCCTGGTCGAGGTCTACGATGCGCGCGAGCTCGACCTCCTCGACGTGGATCGGCTACAAATTGTCGGCGCCAACAACCGCGACCTTCGCACGTTCGAAGTCGACATCTCGCGCTCGCTGGAGATCCTGCGCGTGCTCCCCGATCACATCACGACGGTTTCAGAGAGCGGCATCGAAACGGCACACGACCTCGCCCGGCTCGTCGAGTACGGCATTGATGCTGCGCTCGTCGGCGAGACGTTCATGCGTGCACCTTCCCCAGGCGACCATCTGCGCCGGACGCTCGATGAGCTCACTACCCTGCTTGAGCAGGTTTGAATGTTGACACCTTGAAGAATGCCAATTGAAGTAAAAATCTGCGGACTCACATCCCTGGCCGACGCGCGGTATTGCGCCGGTGCGGGAGCGGATTATCTGGGTTTCGTCTTCCACGAGGCGAGTCCGCGTAACGTAGTTCCGGCCGTCGTTAAACAGATTGCCGAATGGCTCCACGGGCCCGAGATCGTCGGTGTGTTTGTCGACAGGTCTCCGGACGACGTAAACGCGATAGCGGCTGAAGCCGGGCTGACCATGGCGCAGCTTCACGGTGATGAATCGCCCGAGGCATGTGAGGAGATCGATCTCCCGGTCATCAAGGCCTTCCGCGTACGCGAATCCGATACGGCCACCTCACTGGCCGAGCGGTTCGACGCTTATGCGGGTGCAGTGCGCGCCTTCCTGCTCGACACCTACCATCCCGATCAACCCGGCGGCACCGGCACATCGTTTGACTGGTCGATCGCAGCGGAGCTCGCGTCCGAGTATCCGATCATACTCTCGGGTGGAATCAACGCCGCGAACGTAAGCGAGGCGGTACGCTCGGTGCTGCCGCTGGCAGTCGATCTTTCAAGCAGCGTAGAGTCGGCGCCCGGCGTGAAGGATTTCGACCTACTCTCCATCTTCTTCGACGCATTCGAGTCACTCCGCCGGGAGAATCCGGCGTATTTGCCAGAGACTACATGACGGCCCAAGCTCCCTATACATTGCCCGACGAACGAGGTCGTTTCGGAGATTTCGGCGGCGCGTACGTGCCGGAGATCCTACGTCCGGCACTTCTCGCCCTCACCGAAGCATTTGAGCAGGCACTCGAAGATCCGACGTTCGAGGCCGAGTACCGGTCACTGCTGAGGGAATATGTGGGGCGCCCCACTCCCCTCACCTATTGTCCGCGGTTAACCGACGCGCTTGGCGGAGCCCGCATCTTTTTAAAAAGAGAAGATCTCTGTCATACCGGTGCGCACAAGATCAACAATACGATCGGGCAAGTTTTGCTTGCGCGGCGCATGGGTAAGGAGCGGATTATTGCCGAGACCGGTGCCGGCCAGCACGGTGTTGCCACCGCGACGGTCTGCGCACGCTTTGGATTGCGCTGCATTGTGTATATGGGATCCGAAGACATCGAGCGGCAGCACCTGAATGTGCTTCGGATGCAACTGCTCGGTGCGGAGGTACGCCCCGCCACGAGCGGAAGCCAAACTCTGAAAGACGCGACCAACGAGGCCATCCGAGACTGGGTGAGCAATCCGGATGACACATTTTACATCATCGGATCCGTGGTTGGGCCGCATCCATATCCGAAGCTCGTGCGTGAGTTTCAACGCGTGATCGGGCTCGAGACAAGAGCCCAGCTCGCCGAAGTTGCGGGTAAGGAAACGCCGCACACGATCATCGCCTGTGTGGGTGGCGGTTCGAACGCCATCGGCATGTTTCATCCGTACATCGACGAGCCGGACGTCAGGCTGATCGGCGTTGAAGCGGCGGGCGAAGGCCTTGACGCACGGCACGCCGCCACGATGGCACTGGGTTCGCCGGGCGTGCTACACGGCGCGATGAGTTACCTTCTGCAGGACGATCAGGGCCAGGTTGCGCTCGCTCACTCGATCTCGGCAGGGCTTGATTATCCCGGTGTCGGGCCCGAGCACTCGTTCCTCCGCGACAGCGGCCGCGTGACGTACGTGCCGATTACCAACGATGAAGCCATCGCGGGTGTCGGATTGCTGTCGCGAACCGAGGGAATCATTCCCGC
>CBFGYX010000042.1:0-9922 GCA_965653075.1 uncultured bacterium | reverse complement strand
ATGGCTATGATCATGGCCGCGACGTCGGCCAACAGGCCGGCGGGTACGGCGTGCCGCGTCTTTTTGATGTTGACGGCGCCGAAGTAGACCGCCAGTACGTAGAACGTGGTCTCCGTAGAGCCGAACATGGTCGCCGCGATCTTCACCAGGACGGAGTCTTCCCCGTAGGCGTTGATCATGTCAACGACGATTCCGGCTGATCCCGAGCCGGTCAACGGACGCACGATCGCCATCGGTATGATTTCGGGAGGGATGCGGAAGAAGCCCAGCAGGGGCCGCAAGCCGTCTACGAGAAAGTCCATCGCACCCGAGGCCCGAAACATCCCGATCGCGAAAAGGATGGCGACGAGGTATGGGATGATCATCACGGCGACCCGGAAGACATCCTTGGCGCCTTCGACGAACTCCTCGTAGACGGGTACTTTTTTGTACAGACCGTAGAGCGGGAACCCGACGATCATCGCCGGAAGGACGAACACGGTAAAGATGTCGATTATCGTACGTAGCATCGTCGTGGATCAGGCTTTCTCGTCGTTGGCGGGCAGGTTGCGCTCAGCGTCGGCGCCGTGAATGGCCGGGTCGGTGCGGCGGTAGACCCGCAGGCGTTGCAGGCCGAGCGCCGCCGACACGGCTACAACTGAGGACAATACCGTGACGAGGATGATGGGGAGAATGAGCTCGTTGACCTGAAGACCCATCACCGCTACGAGTAGCGTAGGCGGCACGATCTGAACGCTGGCCGTATTGAGAGCAAGCAGCATTACCATGGAGTTTGTGGCCGTCTCTTTGGTGGGGTTCAGCTTCTGGAGCTCTTCCATCGCACGGATGCCGAGTGGTGTGGCCGCGTTACCGAGCCCGAGAATGTTGGCCGTAAGGTTCAGGACAATCATCCCCATGGCGGGGTGACCTTTGGGGATCTCAGGGAAAAGCGGGCGGAAAACCGGCTGAGTGAAGCGGACGAGCGCGGCCACGATACCCGACGCTTCGGCGATCTTGAGGAGTCCGAGAAACAGAGCAAGGACGCCGATGAGCCCAAGTGCGAGCTGGGCAGCGCTCTCAGCAAAGTCGAAAGCCGCGGCGGTAATTGCGTTGACCTTAACGAAGCGGACGGGGCTGAAAATCACCTGCCCCGCGATGGACGTCGAGTCTGCCGATACCCGCTGATTGACGAGTTCACCCTGTAATTCGCCGTCACGGGAGGAGGAAAAGCCGTGAATCGTGGTCAGTGGCTCGGGCAGTTGAGCCGCTGCGTCGAAACGAAGGACGGTGCCGTCGGCGGTACGGACGAGGTAGCCGGGGTACGCACTGTCGGGTCTCACGTCGGTGTCGTAGAAGTCGGCGTAAAGGTCTCCATCAATCAGAATGTCCACGCGAACGCGGCGCTCGTCCGGCTGATAACCCTGCGGCAAATCGAGCCCTACGGGCAAAGGCTCGCTGTTTCGGTAGCGATCAGACGATATGTCCAGCACATCGTTTGTGATCGCAAAGACGAGGCTGAAGACGATAAGCCCGGCCCAGATATAGTTAAGCATGGGGGAGAGACTGAGGTGATGACTACATCGGGCCGTCGCAAAGATTCGCACTGCTCAAGCCGCCGCCAAAACTTACCGAAGGGTATATGCAATTGCACCGTGCACAAGAGGATTGACAGGCGATAATCTTCGATGTATCTTTAATTTGTTCGAGGCAGTAGCCCATCGTAGTATTCTTTACGCAGTGAAGTACAGATCGGCTTTGCCACGTGATTCACGTTTTTCTTCTGGTACAGGCTTTACACAATGGCAGACCGCGAAACAGGAACCGTAAAATGGTTCAACGACGAAAAGGGCTACGGCTTCATCACCCCTGATGCAGGCGGTAAAGATCTATTCGTCCATCACAGTGAGATCAGCAGCGACGGGTTCCGCTCTCTTAACGAGGGTGACCATGTTGAGTATTCGGTTGGTCAGGGACAGAAAGGTCCGAACGCTCAGAACGTGGAAGTGATCAGCTGATCGGTTCCGTTTTGACGAATCGCTAAAAGCCCCGGTCGGTTTACGGCCGGGGCTTTTTTTGTGGCCCGCTCATTTTGTTGACGGCGCTACGACTGAGCGTCCGAAGTTACGGGTTTAAGAGCGAGTGGGGCGGACGAGGCCGTCGGCGTCCCGGCGCTGAGCCGCGGACGGGGGGCGAGGCGGCAGCCCGGTTTCCCCCAATAACAAACCCGACGCGAAAGAGCGATGCCGCCGGGATTTGAACTCTACGCCGGGTTCTCGACCTGTTCCTCGAAGTAGGTTTTGACGGCCCGCGCGCGTGCCGGTCCGACGACCGCCGAGAGTTGTTCTTCGGAGGCCTCGCGGACCTGCTTCACCGAGCCGAATGTGCCGATGAGCCGCGCCGATACTTTCGGGCCGATGCCGGGGATCTCGGTGAGTTCGGTCCGGATGGTTCGCTTCGTGCGTTGTGTGCGCTGGAACGAGATGGCGAAGCGGTGGGCTTCGTTTCGAAGGCGCTGCAGGAGTTGGAGTGATGCCGAGTCTTTGGCGATGAGCATCGATTCGGAGTCGCCCGGGAAAAAGACCTCTTCGAGGCGTTTCGCGAGGCCGATAACGGGGAAGCGACCGTAGGCGCCGACTTCCCGGAGCGCTTCGACGGCGCTCGAGAGCTGGCCTTTGCCGCCGTCGATGACGACGAGGTCGGGCCACGGGCCGTCGTCGGCAAGGATCCGTTTGTAGCGGCGCGAGATGACCTCCCGCATGGAGAGATAATCGTCGGGCTTGCCCTCCGCCGAGCGAATCTTGTAATGGCGATAATCGCTCTTTCGCGGCTTGCCGTCTTGAAAGACGACGCATGATGCGACGGTGCCGGTGCCGGAGAGGTGTGAGATGTCGAAGCACTCCATCCGGCGGGGCAGGTCGTCGAGCCGCAGGTCTTTGTGCAGCTTCTTGACCGCGAACGGAATTCGGTCCTCGCCCCGCTTCTCTTTCTGGAGTTTCCACTCGTCGAGAAGGAGGTTGGCGTTGGTTTCGACCATGCGCACGAGCCCGGCCTTGTCGCCTCGCTGTGGCATGCGGACGCCCACTTTCTTGCCGCGCCCACGGCGAAGGACTTCTTCGAGCGGTTCGGGATCGGGAATGTCGTGCGAGAGCAGGACCTCTTCGGGGAAGAACGTGGTCTCAGTGTAGTACGATTCGAGGAGCGACTGCAGCAGTGATTCATCCGTTAGCCCTTCGATACGACGGATATACTTGTGCTGCCGGCCGATGACCGTACCTTCCCGCACTTTGAACAAGACGCCGCATGCTACGCTTTCCTCGCGGTCGACGGCGAGGGCGAAGACATCGCGGTCTTCGAAGTCCTGGCTGACGATGCGCTGGCGGGCGGAGTATTTCTCGAGCGCGGCGATCCGATCCCGGAGCGATGCCGCCTCCTCGAACTTCATCTCCGAGGCGAGGCGTTTCATCTCATCGCGCAGCAAGCCGATGAGCTCCTTTGTGTGGCCGTTCAGCAGCTTCTCGATCTGCATGATCGTCTGGTTGTAGTCCGCCTCCGACTGCAAACCCACACACGGCGCCGCGCATTTTTTAATGTGATACTCGAGGCACGGCTGGTACTTGCCCGCGTCGATGGCCGACTGCGTCAAGTTGAGGTTGCACGTGCGCAGCATAAAGATCGAACGGATGGTGCGCAGCATCAGCCGCATGTTCTTGACGTCGGTGTAGGGGCCGAAGTATTTCGATCCGTCTTTGCGCACGCGGCGCGTAGGGAAGACCCTGGGGAAACGTTCATTCTTGATGCAGATGAACGGGTAGCTCTTGTCGTCGCGCAGGTTGATGTTATAGCGCGGCTTGAGCTTCTTGATGAGGTTGTTCTCGAGGATGAGGGCCTCGGCCTCGGTATCGGTAACGATGACCTCGGTGTCGTTAATCTTCCGGATCATGATCCGGAGCCGGCCGTCCGCGGGTTTCGCCTCCTGGAAATACGAGCGGACGCGCGAGCGCAGGTTCTTGGCCTTGCCGACGTACAGAACGTTGCCTTCTGAATCCTTGTGCTGGTAGACTCCCGGTCGCGTCGGGAGGTTATTAAGCTTCTCGCGTAGCTCGTCGGTCATCGTATCGAACATCGAATGAACGCTGGGTCGAACGTCCCCGATGTCGCAAGTGTTCATTAAATTGCGCCTGATTCGGCCCGGCAGCGGGGACGCATCGGAAAAGCTCTCGCCATCAGTCTCGTTTTCATCTGAATGTCCGACGCCCGTCTGACCGATCCTCGTTTCAAGCCGATACTGGTGAGCCTGCTCGTCAGCATCCTGATGCTTGCAGGAAAGGTCTCGGCTTTCGTGTTGACCGGCAGCGCGGCCATTTTTTCGGATGCCGCCGAGTCGATCGTCCACATCCTGGCGACCGTCGTCGTCGCGATCAGTGTGTGGTACTCGCTAAAACCCGCCGACGCCGACCATCCCTACGGTCATGGCAAGGCGTCGTATTTCTCGGCGGGCTTTGAAGGCGGGCTAATCATGCTGGCGGCCGGCGTGATTATCTACTCGGCCATCGATGACCTCATCCACGGGCCGGAGCTGCAGCAGTTGGGTCTGGGGCTCGGCGTGCTCGTCACGCTGACGCTCGTCAACCTGGCGCTCGGCCTCTATTTGATCCGCAGCGGCAAACGGTACAACAACCTTGCTTTGGTCGCGAACGGGCGTCATGTGCTGACGGATATGTGGACGAGTATCGGGGTGATGGTGGGCGTCGGCCTCGTGATCATTACCGACATCGTCTGGCTCGACCCGCTGGTGGCAATTGCCGTGGCGCTGAACATTTTGCTCACGGCCTATCAGTTGATCAGGCAGTCGTTTGAGGGACTGATGGAGAAGAGCGACGATGGAGACACGCGCGCCATACTTTCCGTTCTCGACGCCGCTGTGGACCGAGGGGCCGTAGCCGGGTATCACCAGGTACGTCATCGGGAGACGGGAAGCCAGCGCTGGATCGAGTATCATCTTTTGTTTGAGGGGGATGTAAAGCTGGCGACGGCGCACGCGGCCTCGCATGACGTGGAGGAAGAACTGGACCGCGTATTCCCCGAGGACGAGGTCATCGTAACCGCCCACCTCGAGCCGGCTGCACACGATAAAGCCCATCCCCACGGCCACATCGAGCCTGATGATCCTCTGACGGCGCTTCGGCCGGAGTAGCAGATCGTGTCACCAGCACCTGAATCGCGTATGCAGCAACAGCGGATCGCCATCATCGGCGGCGTTGCGGCGGGGCCGGCAGCAGCGGCCGAGGCTGCACGCGTGGACCCGAATGCCGACGTCGTGCTTTTCGAGCAAGGCGAGCACATCTCGTACAGCGCGTGTGAGATGCCGCATTATGCTGCAGGAGGGATGGCGAATCATCGAGATCTGATTCTTTTCGAGCCCGCTGAATTCGAGCGTGCAAAGGGTGTCACCGTGAGAACGCGGCACCGTGTAGAAGCGATCTTGCCCGACAGGAATCGGCTCGTGGTCCGACGACTCACGGATGGGGAGGTATCCCACGAGCGGTTCGACAAGTTCATCCTTGCAACCGGTGCGCGCTCGAGGATCCCCGAGATGCGGGGTGTCGGTGCCGATGGCGTCTATCCCGTCAGGCGGCTCGACGACCTCATCCACTTGCGAGCGAAGCTCGATCGGGAGGAGGTCAAGCACGCCGTTATCCTCGGGGGCGGTTATATAGGCCTTGAGATGGCGGAGGCACTTCGACGGCGAGGTATCCGCGTGTCGATCGTCGAGCCGGCAGGTGGGTTGATGAACCGCCACATTGACGATGCGCTGCGGCCGTTCATCCACACCCGGTTGCGCGAGCACGGTGTCGCGCTGCGCCTTGAGGCGCCAGTTGCGATCGAGACAGATCGACAAGGAAGGCTCAAGGCCGTCCGTACCGATCGCGGTGAATTGATCTACAGCGATCTCGTGCTGCTATGCACTGGCATCGTTCCGAATACGGATCTGGCAACGGCCGCCGGAGTGCGGCTTGGAGAGACAGGCGCCGTGGCATGTGACGAGAGTATGCGGACAAACCTGCCCAATGTCTGGGTCTGTGGGGATGTTTGCGAAGTGACACGCATGATCGACGGCGCTAAAATCAACCTCCCCTTGTCACCGGTTGCTTTTCGGACGGCCCGCGTGGCCGCACGCAACGCTGCTCGGAAAGGTCGCGGCGCACCCGAGCGATTCCACGGCGTGGTCGTGGCGTCGGCGGTGAAAGTCTTCGGTCTCGAAGTGGCGACGGTGGGCCTCCGTATGCACGAGGCAATTGATGCAGACTTTGATTGCTTCGACATCGTTGTGAAGCATGTCTCGCGCGGTTCGTCGGCGCCGGAATCGGCCGAGATCCATGTTCGCCTGGTCGCCGAGCACCGGACGGGCCGCCTGCTCGGTGGTGAGATTATCGGCAACGACGGCGCCGCAATGCGAGTCAACGTTCTGGTGCCAATACTCAGGCAGCGCGGCACCGTGTTTGACCTGATGGATCTGGATCTCGTCTACAATCCGCCCGTTTCGCCCGCTCGAGACGTCTTGACGCTCGCGGCCAGTGCAGCGGCCAAAGAAGTATCACATCGAATGCGCAATCCCCGATGGTAATGAGTGCTCGCGAAGAAGCCGTTCGGCAACTTAGACGGATTTCGGGGGAGGGCGCCTACCGCGCGTTGATCGAGACCTCGGCCGACCTCGAGGCGCGCGACCGCCGCTATGCTACTGAACTCGTGTCGGGCGTCACGCGCTGGCGGCGCCGCCTCGACTTTTTGATCGACCATTTCTTCAAAGGTGACCCGGAGAAACTCGAAGAATCGATCCGGTATGTGCTGAGGATCGGCCTCTACGAATTGCTGATTCTCGAGACGCCGCCACACGCCGCCGTCAACGAGGCCGTCGATCTCGCACGCCGGTTGTCCGGTCGCGGCGCATCCGGACTTACGAACGGAATCCTGCGATCCGTGCTGCGGCAACGTGATCAGTTGCCGGAGCCGAAGTCAACGGACGACGCGGAGAACATCGCGATTCTCGGCTCTCATCCCACATGGATCGTTAGACGGTGGCTCCAGCGTCTGGGCGTAGATGAAACGCGCCGTTTAATCCAATGGAACAACGCCCGACCCGTTTACGGCGTGCGGATCAATACCGTTCGCATCGACCGAGCGTCATTCATCCAAAAACTCGACGAACTGGAGATAGAACACGAGCCGTCTCCTTTCCTCGACGACTTCGTGCGTGTGCGTACGCTGCAGCCGCTCATCCATGCGAACATGATTCGGGATGGACTTTGTGTGGTACAGGATGAAGCCGCCGGCCTCGTTGTGCATGTGCTGTCTGATGTCGACGGCTTAGTTGTTGATGCCTGCGCGGCACCGGGAGGCAAGGCGCTTTACGCCGCTCAGACGCATGACCGGCGAGTCGTCGCCGTGGACGTTCATGCGGGTCGGACGAAATTGATCGGTAAGGCCGCGGCTCGGCTCGGCCTCGATAACGTGGAGGTAAAGGCGGGGGACGCAGAGAAACTTGCGGAGATCGTCGGGCAGGTCGACGCCGTCCTTCTCGATGCGCCTTGTTCAGGGTTCGGCGTGATGAACAAGCGAGCCGATTTACGGTGGCGGCGCACACCGGAGCAGATCGAGGAGCTCATTGCGCTACAGGCTCGACTACTCGACGGAGCAGCAGAGGCCGTGGCTCCGGGTGGACTCCTCGTCTATGCGACTTGTAGCATCGAGCCGGAAGAGAATGAGCAGCAGGTCGAGCGGTTTCTTCAACGTAATACCGCATTTCAGCTCGAGACGGTGGCGGGGTTCGTGCCCGATGAACTCGTTTCTGAGGCCGGATATTACCAGGCGCTGCCGTACCGGCACGGAATCGACGGAGCCTTCGGCGCACGACTGCGGAGGCTCGGATAGCCGACAGAGACGGGCGCTCTTCTGCTGTACGACTGCGGTGTCTGATTCGTCAGCGCACCGCGATGAATATCCGTTGCCATGCCTTGACCAGTCGCCGCTAATTGCAGATCTTGCAATGGTTTAGCACGCGGCACCGGCTTCCTTTTAATTGTCTGATACTGAGCTTCTGAAGCAACGCTACGACTCCGTTAATTCGCCGTTATCCTTCTATTGATGAGTCGTAATCGCGCTCGTATCGCCGGGTTGTCGCTCGCTCTGGTTCTGTTTCTTTTTAGCGTAGCCCCTGTCGGCGCCCAGACGGTCGTCCGCTATGGCGCCGAGTTTCTTGCGGGCGGTGTAGGCGGGCGAGCCCTTGGCATGGGCGGCGCTCATGTCGGCCTAGCGCAAGACGTAAGCGCCGGGTACTGGAATCCGGCGGGGCTGGCGCGGATCACACATTCGGAAGTCGGCTACATGCACGCCGAACGATTCGCGGGAATCGTATCGTTCGATTACGCAGGTGGCGTTTTTCCGCTCAACGACCGCTCAACCGTCGGCATCTCCTTCTTCCGCAGCGGCGTCAATGACATCAAGAACACGCTCGACGCGTGGGATTCCGAGCGCGACCGACCGAAGTCGGACCCCGGATCGCACATCACGACGTTCTCGGCTGCCGACTATGCGTTCTTCTTCAGCTATGGCCGCCGTGTCAATGAAGCATTTTCGGCCGGAGTCACGGCGAAGGTTATCCGCCGAAACATTGGCCATTTTGCTTCGGCGTGGGGATATAGCTTCGATGTCGCCGTGCAGTACACGGTGGGCGGATTCACGGCCGGTGCCACCCTGCAGGACGCATCGACAATGCTTCAGACGTGGAGCGTGAATCAGGATGCGCTTCGTCCGATCGAGGAGGACTTCGGCGAGGTGATGCCGGAGGGCGGTACCGAACTGGTGCTCCCACTGATGAGGCTTGGCGCCGGCTATACGATCCCGATGGGGATGCACGCCGTGACCGTAGCGGCCGACATTGACCTTGCCTTCGATGGGCAAAAAACCTACGCCGCCAATGTGGGCGAGGTATCGTTCCACCCGCGGCTTGGTGCCGAATACGTCTACCGAAATCTGATTGCCCTCAGAGCGGGCATCAACAGGCTTGCCACGGATGGACGCGGCGGCGCTGATATCGTACCCACTGTAGGCGCGGGGCTCATCCTCGATCGAATATCCATTGACTACGGCTTCGGCGATTTCGCGGGCATTCCCTCGGAGCTCGGTTTTTCGCATCGGATCGCCGCGAGCATGCGTTTCGGCACACCCATTGCACAACGCTGACACGAAGGCGGGCGGGTCGTAGTGCCTCGTATGCCGCCGGCGTTTACCGAATCGATTCTCGTTCCGTCCCCCAATCATAGATGATTCCACCGCTTCACTGGCTCGACGACGAGTCTGCCGTATCGCTACTCGATCAGACGGCGCTTCCCGAGCAGGAGAATTGGCTCCGGATTGATACACCGGAAGCCATGGCGATCGCCATCCGCAGGCTTGCCGTTCGCGGAGCGCCTGCCATCGGTATCGCGGCTGCGTTCGGCGTCGCCCTCGCACTGCGCGACCAGGTAGAGCGGCCTGCTCGAGAGCTGCTCGAACATGTTAGCGGTTCGATTGACCTTCTCGCAGAAACGCGCCCGACGGCCGTCAATTTGTTCTATGCGCTCGAGCGGATGCGACAGGTTCTGGACGAGTGGGAGGGCGGCGGATTCGAAGGCGGTACGGCTCTGCTGCGCGCCCGGCTTCTAAAGGAAGCTCAATCAATTTTCGCGGAGGACCAGGACGCGGGAAGACGTCTGGGCGAGTTCGGACTCGAATTGCTCGGCGACGCAAGCACGATCCTCACGCACTGCCACACGGGTGGCGTAGCGACGTCGGGTTATGGGACGGCCCTTGCACCGATTATTCTCGCAAAGGAACGCGGGCGCCCGCTGAGAGCATTCGTGGACGAGACGCGGCCTCTCCTCCAGGGAAGCCGCATCACGGCGTG
>CBFGYX010000041.1:0-9969 GCA_965653075.1 uncultured bacterium | reverse complement strand
TTGAGCGCGGCGGTGGAGGCTGAGGGCGTGAAGCTCGACGTCGCCGAGCAGCTTATCGGCGGGCACGCGATCAACGCCACGGGCAGTCCGCTGCCGGAGCGAACGCTCGACGCCGTCAGGAGCGCCGACGCCGTCTTGCTTGGTGCCGTTGGTGGGCCGAAGTGGGACGACTCGGAGGTGCGGCCTGAAGCCGGGCTTCTCGCATTGCGCCGCGAGCTGGGCGTCTTCGCCAACCTTCGCCCCGTGGCTGTGCCCGCAGGAGCGGAAGGTGCGTCGCCCCTGCGGCCGGGCGTCGTGGCCGGGACCGACATGCTCATCGTTCGGGAACTGACCGGCGGCATTTACTTCGGCGAGCCGGCCGGTATCAGCGAAGAGACCGGCGTCCGCACCGGCATCAACACCATGCGCTACGATGAGGAGGAGATCCGACGCGTGGCGCGGGTAGCGTTCCGGCAGGCGGAGCAGCGCCGCGGCCACGTGACATCGGTCGACAAAGCCAACGTCCTCGCGGTGTCACGCCTCTGGCGCGAAGTGGTCACCGCCGTTCACGCTGACGAGTTTCCCCACGTCGCACTCGAGCATCTGTATGTCGACAACGCGGCGATGCAGCTCGTGCGGCGTCCAACCGATTTCGATGTCGTCGTAACAGGCAATCTGTTCGGCGATATCCTGTCCGACCTCGCCGCTACGCTCCCCGGCTCGCTCGGCATGTTGCCTTCAGCGAGTGTCGGCGGTCGGGCAGGACTTTTTGAGCCCGTTCACGGTAGCGCGCCCGACATCGCGGGGAGCGGACGTGCCAACCCGTGTGCGGCAATTCTTTCGGCGGCGATGCTGCTTGACGACATCGGTCGTCCGCAGCTGGGCAACGTCGTCAGGGAAAGTGTGGCATCCGTCCTCGCGGAAGGGCTGAGCACGCCGGACGTCGGCGGTAAGCTGACGACGTCCGAGCTTGGCGATGCTATTGCCGAGCGCGTGATCGCCCGTCTTTCAGAGGTGGCGGCATGAGACTGAATGGAGTAAGGAAAAAGGGATTTCGACTTATGAGGCGTTCGTAGCCGGTGGGATGACCGTCGGCCGCGGACGCGCCTTGACCTCTGATTCCTTTCCGTCAGAAAACACCGTAACTGATGACCACCCAGAAACATCCACTGATACTTTTCGACACGACGCTGCGCGATGGTGAGCAGGCGCCGGGCGCAGCGATGTCGGTGAGCGACAAGGTCGACATCGCGATAGCCCTGGCTAACGCGGGTGTCGATGTAATCGAGGCGGGATTCCCGGCCTCATCGCCGGTGCAGTTCGAGGCGGTCCGCCGTATCTCGGAACGCGTCGACAACGCCGTAGTCTGTGCGCTGGCCCGTGCCGTCGAGGGAGACATCCGCTCGGCCGGCGAGGCGTTGGCGTCGGCAAAGAAGCGTCGTATCCACACCTTCATCGCCACCAGCGACATCCACATCGATGCCAAGTTCGGCGACGATCGCTACGGCAGGTCCCTCGCGGATAAGCGCAAGAAGATCATCGAGCTGGCCGTGGACGCCGTGAAGCAGGCACGCCGGTATACCGACGACGTCGAATTCAGCGCCGAAGACGCCGGCCGAACC
Source organism: uncultured bacterium (assembly GCA_965653075.1). Lineage (GTDB taxonomy): Bacteria > Bacteroidota > Rhodothermia > Rhodothermales > CAZKDQ01 > CAZRTY01. The sequence goes on along the minus strand of CBFGYX010000041.1, from coordinate 8,368 downwards.
GATCCCGCGTATCTGTGTGAGGTCGTGAAGGCGGCTGTTGCGGCCGGTGCAACCACCATCAACATCCCGGACACCACGGGCTATTGCACGCCCGAGGAGTACGCGAGCCTCTTCCGCGCCGTGCGCGATTGTCTCGACGATCCGGATTCGGTCATCCTGTCGGCACACTGCCACGACGACCTCGGCCTCGCCGTCGCTAACTCGCTGGCAGCCGTCAAAGCGGGTGCGCGCCAGGTCGAGTGCGCGATCAACGGCATCGGAGAGCGCGCCGGCAATGCATCGCTCGAGGAGATCATGATGGCCGTGAAAGTGCGGGAGGACCAGTACGACGTCCGCGTGATGGCCGACACCCGCAAGCTCACAAAGCTCAGCCGTATGGTGTCACTGGCAACCGGCTTCTCGGTGCCGCCCAACAAGGCAATCGTCGGCAAGAATGCGTTCAGCCACGAGGCAGGCATCCATCAGCATGGTGTTCTGAAGCGCGCGGATACGTATGAGATCATGCGCCCCGAAGACGTCGGCCAGGACGCCTCGCATCAGATCCGCCTGGGCCGCCACTCCGGCCGCCATGGGTTCTTCGGCAGGTTGCAGCAGCTCGGCTTCGACATCCCCGAAGAAGAGAGAGATGCACTGTTCGCACGCTTCTCGGATCTGGCCGACCGTAAGCGCGAGGTCTTCGACGATGATCTGAAGAACCTTGTCCTGCATCGTCACGATGAGATGGAGAAGGTACATTTCAGGCTGAACCACATGGCGGTGGCGGTCAACTCTGCCCGCGAGCCCGAGGCCGAGGTCGACATCATCTACGCAAAGTCGGGCGCGACCATGCTCGGCAAAGCGACCGGCGACGGGCCGGTCGATGCGCTTTACCGGGCCATCAACGAAGCCATCGGAGACACGCATGAGCTGGCCAGCTACTCGATCCGTTCGGTATCGGAAGGAGCGGACGCCGTCGGCGAAGTGACGGTGCTACTCGGCCACGCCGGTGCGTTCTTCCGCGGCACGGCGCAGAATACAGACGTATTGACGGCCTCGGCATCGGCTTATATCGATGCGCTCAATCAGCTCGAAGCGTACCGCGAAGACGAAGAGAGCCGCAAGTTCGTCGGCCACGGCATCATGAACTCATTTAACGGCTTTATCGCCTGACTATATCCATGACACTGACAGAGAAGATTCTGGCCCGCCACGCCGGCCGCGACCGCGTCACTCCCGGCGACAACGTATGGGTTGACGTCGACACGCTCATGACGCACGACGTCTGTGGACCGCCGACGATCGACATCTTCAAGCGTGAGTTCGGCGCCAACGCACGCGTGTGGGACCGCGACAAGCTCGTGGTCATCCCCGACCACTACATCTTTACGAAGAACCACCACGCCAATCGAAATGTGGAGATCCTCCGTGAGTTTGCGGCGGAGCAGGACCTCCCTCACTACTTCGACGTGGGCACCGATCGCTATAAAGGCGTCTGCCACATGGCGCTTGCGGAAGAAGGTTTCAACCGCCCGGCACGGTTCTCTTCGGCACCGACAGCCACTCGTGCACCTCGGGTGCGTTCGGCATGTTCTCCACGGGAGTGGGGAACACCGACGCCGCGCTCATCATGGGCACCGGTAAGATCTGGGTGAGGGTGCCCGAGACGATGAAGTTCACCTTTGAAGGGGAGCTCCCGCCGTACCTGATGGCGAAGGACCTCATCCTGATGGTGATTGGCGATATCGGCTGCGACGGCGGCACGTACCGCGCGCTCGAGTTCGACGGACAGGCCGTCTACAACCTCTCGATCGAAGAGCGGATGACGCTCACGAACATGGCGATCGAGGCCGGCGGAAAGAACGGAATCATCGCGCCGGACCAGAAGACGTTTGACTATGTCGATGCCCGCACGAACGTGCCGTATGAGGCCGTCTATGCCGACGACACCGCCCGCTACCACTCGCACCGCGTTTACGACGTGTCGAAAATGGAGCCGGTCGTGGCCAAGCCGCACAGCCAGGATAACCGGGCGACGGTGAGCGAGGTCGAAGGCACGAAGCTCGACCGCGCCTACATCGGAAGCTGCACCGGCGGTAAGCTCGAAGACTTTATCGCTGCTGCCCGCGTGATCAAAGGCAATGAGGTGAAGGTCGACACGTACATCGTGCCGGCAACGACGCAGATCGGGCGCGAGATGCACACGACGATGATTGACGGCGTGAGCGTGCATCAGATTTTTGAGGATGCAGGCTGCCTGATGGGCCGCGCGAGCTGCGCCGCATGCCTGGGCGGACCGTCGGATACGTTCGGCCGGACGCACGGCGATGAAGTCGTCATCTCGTCGACCAACCGCAACTTCCCCGGACGCATGGGCTCGAAGCAGGCGTCGGTCTACCTCGCCTCGCCGCTTACCGTCGCCGCATCGGCCATCACCGGCCGCATTACGGACCCGCGCGAGGTGCTGGTTTGAACGCGTGCCACGTCGGCGCTACCGTGCATAACATTGACATCTGACATACCCATGGAAAAAATCATTCGAGGAAAGGCCTACGTGTTGGGGGATGCGATCGACACCGATCAGATCATCCCGGCCGAACATCTGGTCTACAGCCTCACCAAGCCCGATGAGAAACGCCTGTACGGCCGATATGCGCTGAGCGGCGTACCTGTGGAAGGACAGGGACTGCCGCACGGCAACATCCCGTTTACGCAGCCCGACGCGTACACGAGCGAGTTCAAGATCATCATCGGCGGGGGCAACTTCGGTTGCGGCTCATCGCGTGAGCATGCTCCGTTCGCGCTTCAGGAAGCCGGTTGCGCGGCCGTCGTCGCCGAGAGCTACGCGCGGATCTTCTACCGCAACGCCGTCGACGGCGGCTTTGTGGCACCGTTTGAATCGCTCGAGCGCCTGGTCGACCGCATCGATACCGGCGATGAACTCGAGATCGACACCACCGTCGGCCGACTCACCAATATCACGAAAGGAGAGGAGCATCTGCTTCGCCCGCTGGGTGACGTGGCCGACATCCTCGACGCCGGCAGCGTGTTTGAATACGCCCGCCGCGCCGGTCTTATGCCTGCCTGACCCGATCCGTGGAGCCTCCGCGCTCTATCAATCTGCTGAGACATGAAAACGCAACTTCCCAACTCAATCGAGCTCTTCGATACCACGCTGCGCGACGGTACGCAGGGTGAACACGTCAACCTGTCGGCGAAGGATAAAATCCGAATCGCTCAACGGCTCGACGCATTTGGGATTGATGTGATTGAGGGCGGATGGCCCGGCTCGAACCCGACCGACATGGAGTTCTTCGAGCGGGCGCGGGATGTGGAATGGAAGCACGCCAAAATCTGCGCCTTCGGCTCCACGCGCCGCGCCGGCAATGCGCCCGAGGACGATCCGAACCTGCAGGCGATGCTTCAGGCGGGGACGTCGGTCGTGGCGATGTTCGGCAAGAGCTGGACGCTCCACGCGGAGGTTGCGCTTGGCGTGACGCGCGACGAAAACCTGGAGCTCATCGCCTCGTCGGTAGCATATATGAAGGATGCCGGGCGGCGCGTGATCTACGATGCCGAGCATTTCTTCGACGGCTTTGCCGACGATCCGGGCTACGCGATGGCGGCGATCAAGACCGCAAAGGAAGCCGGCGCCGACGTCATCGTGCTGTGCGATACGAACGGCGGCACGCTTCCGCACCAGGTCTACGAAGTCGTTCAAACGGTGCGCCGGCAGATCGACGGCACGCTGGGCATCCACGCCCACAACGATAGCGGGTGCGCGATATCCAACAGTATCGACGCGGTTCGCGCCGGTGTGCGGCATGTTCAGGGCACCATCAACGGACTGGGCGAGCGCTGCGGCAACGCGGATCTGACGGGTATCATCCCGGGACTTCAGTTGAAGCTCGGCTACAACTGCGTCGAACCAGAGCAGCTCGGCCACCTTGCCGATGTCTCGCGTTTCGTAGACGAAGTGGCCAACCTCGACCCCGTCGACAGCCGCCCTTACGTCGGCTGCAGCGCCTTCGCTCACAAAGGCGGCGTGCACGTCTCCGCCGTCATGAAGCTCCCGCGCGCGTACGAGCATCTCGAGCCCGAGACGGTCGGCAACAAGCGGCGTGTGCTCATTTCCGACCTCTCGGGGCAGAGCAACGTCCGCTACAAGGCGAAGGAGCTGGGCATCAACCTTGATGAGGCAACCGTTGCGCGCCGCGCCGTCGAGCGTCTCAAGCAGCTCGAGCACAGCGGGTACTCCTTCGAGGCCGCCGAAGCATCATTCGAGTTGCTCGTGCGCGACATCCAGGAAGATCCCGTCGACTATTTCGAGATGGAGCGCTTCAACGTGCACAGCCACGGCAACGGCGGCAGCGACACCTACGACCAGGCGACGATCGTTGTGCGTGTGGGATCGCAGCGCGAGCTCGTCGCCGCCGAGGGCAAGGGGCCCGTCGATGCGCTGTCGAAGGCGCTGCACACCGCGTTGTGCAAGTTCTACGACGGCCTGTCCGACGTCCGCCTATCCGACTACAAGGTGCGCGTCGTCACGCCTGATGAGGGCACCGAGGCGACCGTGCGCGTGCTCGTCGAACACCGCGCCGACGGTAAAGCCTGGCACACGATCGGCGTCTCAAGCAACATCCTCGAAGCCAGCGCGACGGCCCTTACCGACGGCCTCCGCTATTTCCTGCTGACATCGGGTACGCCTCCAAGCGAGGCCGTATCGCCCACCGACGAAGTGCCCGCTTCGCAACCCGTCACGTAGAAAACCAAAGCTACATGGCGCTTGCCACCCGGGTCCTCCCCACCACACCTGAATGACCACACACTGGAGGTACCTATGAAAGCTGAACTCCGCACCCACGGACTCTATGACCCCCGTTTCGAGCACGACGCCTGCGGAGTCGGCTTCATATGTAATATCAAGGGTGACCCCTTACACGACATTGTTCGAAAGGGGATCGAGATCCTGATCAATCTCGAGCACCGCGGTGCGTGTGGATGCGACGAAAACACGGGCGACGGTGCGGGTATCCTCATCCAACTCCCCGACAGATTTCTGCGGGCGAAGTGTGATGAGCTTGGGATCCAGCTACCCGCCCTCGGCGCATACGGCGTGGGCATGCTGTTCCTCCCGCAAGATGAGGATGCGCGGCTGACCTGCATGCGTCTCATCGAGGATATCGTCGGCGAGGAAGGACAGAAGCTGCTGGGTTGGCGCAAAGTGCCGACCAATCATGACGGCCTCGGGCCTGCGGCCAAATCCGTCGAGCCGGCGATCTGGCAGGTGTTCATCGCGCCGGGAGCCTCAACCGCTCAAATCGATGCGTTTGAGCGCAAGCTGTTCGTGATTCGTAAGGTGGCCGAGCATCGCATCGCTTCGCTCGAACTTACGCAGAAAGACTACTTCTACGTGGCCAGTCTCTCGAGCCGGACGATGGTGTACAAGGGGATGCTGACGGTGGAGCAGGTGCCTCAGTACTTCCCCGATCTATCCGATGAGCGGATGGAGAGCGCCCTCGCGATGGTCCACTCGCGCTTCAGCACGAACACGTTTCCCATGTGGGCGCTGGCGCAGCCCTTCCGGTTCATCTCGCACAACGGTGAAATTAACACCGTACGGGGCAATGCCAACGGCATGACAACCCGCCAGTCGCTCTTCGAGTCAAAGCTGTTCGGCGACGACATGGCGAAGCTCCTGCCGATCCTGACCGAGGGCGCCAGCGATTCTGCAACGCTCGACAATGCCGTCGAACTGCTGAATCTGGGCGGACGATCGCTGCCGCACGCGGTGATGATGCTCATCCCCGAAGCGTGGGAGCGACATGAAGACATGGACGACGATCGGCGCGCCTTCTTCGAGTACCATAGTTGCCTGATGGAGGCATGGGACGGCCCGGCGACGCTGCCCTTCACCGATGGCCGGTACATCGGCGCCGTGCTCGACCGCAACGGGCTGCGTCCGTCCCGCTACACGATCACGAAAGATGGACTCTGTGTGCTGGCGTCCGAAACCGGCGTCCTCGACATCGACCCGGCGAACATCGTCGAGAAAGGTCGCCTGGAGCCGGGCCGGATGTTTCTGATCGACCTGTTGGAAGGCCGCGTAGTCAGTGACGCGGAGATCAAGCGACAGCTCAGCCGGCGCCGGCCGTATCGCGAATGGCTCGACGAGAATCTGACACACCTTAGCGAACTGGCACCGGCCCCGGAAATGACGCCGAAAGGTGACGTTGAGCTCGAGCGGCTTCAGCAGATGTTCGGATACTCGCTCGAGGAAATCCGGCTGCTGCTCGAACCCATGGCCGAGACGGGCACCGAAGCCATCGGGTCGATGGGCAACGATACGCCGCTTGCGGCGCTGTCGGACAAGCCGCGCCTCTTGTATGATTACTTCCGGCAGCTCTTCGCGCAGGTCACCAATCCGCCGCTCGATGCGATCCGCGAGGAGCTCGTGACATCGCTCTTCAGCAACCTCGGCGCCGAGCACAATCTGCTCGACGAGACGCCGCTGCACTGCCGGCAGCTACGGCTCGACCAGCCCATCATCACCGAAGAAGAGCTGGAGCGGATCCGGACCAACGACGATCCGCACCTGAAGACGATCACGCTCGACGCGACGTACGATGCCGATCGGGGCGCCGACGGGCTAACGGAATCGCTCGGTCGTCTCTTTAGCGATGCGTCTCGGGCGATCGATGACGGCTACTCGATCCTCGTCATTTCCGATCGAGGAGCCGGGCAGGGGAAGATCCCTGTGCCGATGCTACTCGCCACCGCGGGCGTTCATCATCACCTCAACCGCGAGCGCAAACGGACGCGCTGCGGCATCATCGTCGAGAGCGGCGAGCCACGCGAGGTGCATCATCATTGTGTACTCATCGGATACGGGGCGGGCGCAATTTGTCCGTACGTGGCGCTTGAGACCGTTCGGCACGCGGCAGCGTCGGGCGAGATATCTGTCTCGGCGAAAGATGCCGAGAGGCGGTACGTGAAGGCCGCCGCAAAGGGCATCCTGAAGGTGATGTCGAAGATGGGGATCTCGACGCTGCACAGCTATCGTGGTGCGCAGATCTTCGAGGCGGTCGGCCTGGCGGATGACGTCGTAGAACGGTACTTCACCGGAACGCCGTCGCGCATCAAGGGCATCGGGCTGGATGTGATCGCGGAGGAAGCCCGGTTACGACATGCGCGGGCTTATCCTGCGGTGCATGTCAATTACAAACTCGGGCTCGACACGGGCGGGCGCCTGCAGTGGCGCCGCGATGGTGAGCATCACCTGTTTAATCCGATGACGATCGCGCGCCTGCAACAGTCGGCACAGCAGCGCGATCCGAAATCCTACGCCGAGTACGCGCAGCTCATCAACGACCAGACGAAGCGCCTCGGCACACTCCGCGGCATGCTCGATTTCAATCGCTTGCGCGACCCCGTGCCGATCGATGACGTCGAACCCTGGACGGACATCGTGAAGCGATTCAAGACGGGCGCGATGTCGTATGGGTCGATCAGCAAGGAGGCCCACGAGACGCTGGCCGTTGCGATGAACCAGCTCGGCGGCAAGAGCAACACGGGCGAAGGCGGCGAGGACCCCGAGCGGTATGCGCAGGAGAGCGTCAAGCGGAGCCGTATCAAGCAGGTGGCATCCGGCCGGTTCGGTGTGACCATCAGCTATCTGGCGAGCGCCGACGAGATTCAGATCAAGATGGCACAGGGCGCCAAGCCGGGTGAAGGCGGCCAGCTTCCGGGCGAGAAGGTGTACCCGTGGATCGCAAAGACGCGGCATTCGACGCCGTATGTGGGGCTCATCTCACCGCCGCCGCACCACGACATTTATTCGATCGAAGATCTGGCGCAGCTCATCCACGATCTCAAGAACGCAAACAAACACGCCCGTATAACCGTCAAGCTGGTGTCGGAAGTAGGTGTCGGCACCGTTGCGGCGGGCGTGGCAAAGGGCAAGGCGGATGTGGTGTTGATCAGCGGCCACGACGGCGGGACGGGCGCCTCACCCCAGACGTCCATCGCCCATGCCGGGCTCCCGTGGGAGCTCGGTCTCGCCGAGGCGCACCAGACGCTCGTGCGGAACGGCCTCCGCAGCCGTATTCGCGTCGAGTGCGACGGCCAGCTCAAGACCGGCCGCGACGTCGCCATCGCCGCACTGCTGGGCGCCGACGAGTTCGGCTTTGCGACCGCCCCGCTCGTGGCAATGGGCTGCATCATGATGCGGAAGTGCCACCTGAACACGTGCCCTGTTGGTATCGCCACGCAGGATCCTGATCTGCGGGCCAGGTTCTTCGGCGAGCCCGAGCACGTCATCAACTATCTCTACTTCGTGGCTGCGAGCGGCGTCGAACCGAAAGCTTCGTCGTCGATCGTCTCACGCTCGATG
>CBFGYX010000040.1:0-10106 GCA_965653075.1 uncultured bacterium | reverse complement strand
GCCTTGCAGCGCTCAAAGCCCAGATCGAACAGGCCGAGCAGGAGACGGCTGACGCCGGCGCCCAGGATGCATCGGCTGACGCTGGAGCTCAAGAAGCATCGGCTGACGCAGAGGCTCAGGAAGCATCAGCTGAAGCTCCGGCGGATGAATCCTCCTCCGAGGCTGACGAGACACTGGTCGTTCCGGCGGAAGGCTCAGGGAAGCTCGAAGGCACGACCGGAATCGCCAACCGCACGGGGGGCGACGCCAAGTCTGACGATGCCGGCGGCGATGAAGACCCGGCCGAAACGGCGCAGCGCAAGGAAGATGCAGGAGAGGTGACACCCTCCGAAATGTCAAAGGCTGCGCACAAGGGTGCCGGAGATATTGACAAGGAAGGTATCGCTGCTGCTGCCGAAGCAGATACGCAGGATGCAACGCCATCCAGAGGATCTGGAACGCAGCCCGTTTCAGCTACGGAAGGAGGACAAACGACGGACGAGATCGAGAGCTTCACCAAGCCGGAAGGCGAGGAACGCGTCGTCAATAAAGACGATGTTGCGAAGCCCGATAAAGACGCCTGACGTTACCCTCGATAGGCTGTAGAAGAGGCCGATGGCGGTGTGCTGTCGGCCTCTTTTAGTTTACGACCGGCATTTTCTCGACATCTTTTGGAAAGGCCTTCCCGAGGATGATATTTTAGCGCCGGCCTAACCTCCGTCCTTTCAGGAACATCACGCCTTACAATGAACCAGGAATCTCGGCTTGAATCAGGTGCCAACCTGGCACGAGACCTAAGGCGTATCCGAGAAAGTCGAAACATTTCGATCGACGAACTGAACATCCAGACGAAGATCCCACGCACATTGCTGGCGTCTTTTGAGGAGCGCGTCTTGTTCGATCACGATCAGTTTAATCGGGTATACCTGCGGTCCTTCGTTCGAACGTACGCCGCGACGATAGGCGTCTCGGCAGATATCGCTGTCGAATCGCTCGAGGCCGCCGCAGAAGGCCGGTATGACGGTCGGCTGGCCCGAGAGTACCTCGGCGAGGAGGTCGATTACCTGCCGGCTGCCGCTGAGTCGACCACGGATGATCAAGGCGCGGCGCACGCTGTCTCAGAAGAGAATGATCCACCCGTTGAACCCACGCCTGTCGCGATAGAAGATGAGACCGACGAATCCGATTGGGCGGCAACATCGCCGCCGTCCCGGAAGCCGACGCCGCCTAAACCTCGCGTAAGCAGGTCGCCTTCTCATTCGTCAAGGAGGAGTAATGCAGGCAGCTGGGTTGGCATCGTGTTCGGCGTTATTGTGGTTGGCGGTATTGTGTGGGGGTTGATCACCGTATTTGGAGGAGGAGGGGACTTTACGTCTGCCGGCGATACGGTCGCCGTTGTCGATACACAGGAGGTCGACATCGCCGAGCCCGAAGCGCCGCGTCCGCGCGTCACCCTCGATGAATCGATGGTCTTCTATGTCGTGGCGGAGTCTGGGCCTGTGGATCCAATTCGTGTGACCGTAGACGACGATTTGCGGCGTCCATATTGGATCGAGGAAGGGGATTCCATGCGATTCGTAGCCAATGAGCGGATTGTTTTTGAAGAACGCCTCGATCTCATCCGCCTGAACTTGCAGGGGTACAACTATCCAGCGTCTGCGCGGGATGATCAGGGCCGCATCGTCGTTACGCGCGAGATTGCACAGCAATTCTTCGACGACCTCTGATCGACGCGGCGCCTCTGTCACTGCACTCAATCTTCGGCAATGAACATCGTCGACGAGTCCCGCGGCTTACTGGCACATCTGCAGGAAGTCGATCTCGGTAAACTGCATCAGGAGGATGCCGGTGGCCTCGTCGAGCGGCTGCGCCGCGCCATCGACGTGCACGACCGCCGGTACTACGAACTCGACGATCCACTGATTGCAGACGCCGAGTACGACGTACTCTACGAAGCGCTGGCGGATATTGAAGCCCGTTTTCCCCACCTCGCTTCATCCGACTCGCCAACTCGGCGCGTTGGCGGCGACCCGTTAACGCGTTTCGAGAAGGTGCGGCACCCGCAGCCGTTGCTGTCACTGGGCAATGCCTTCGATGAAGACGATGTACGAGCGTGGTACGATCGGTGTGTCCGGACGTTGGAGAAGGAGGCCGGCATAACCGCACCACCGGCTGTCATCGCTGAACTCAAGATCGACGGACTCGCCGTGGCGTTAACGTATGTCGATGGGGTTCTAACCACCGCCGCTACCCGCGGCAACGGCTTCGAAGGCGAGAATATCACCCGCAATGTCGAGACAATCCGGGCCATCCCCCTCGGGATTCCCCGAACAGGCAGTGAAAGCATCGAGGCACCTCGGAGAATTGAAACGAGGGGCGAGATCTTCCTGCGCAAAAGGGATTTTCAGAAGCTGAATGACGGCTTAGCCGAGAAAGGGGAGAAGGTCTTCGCCAATCCGCGCAACGCGGCCGCAGGTAGTCTCAGACAACTCGATCCCCGTGTGACGGCGTCTCGGCCGCTAAGTTTTTTCGCTTACGCCGTAGGGCCTGTAGATGGTGACGTCGCCGAGTCGCAGTCCGAATTGCTGAGCAAGCTGGGCGAGCTGGGATTTCCCATCGACCCTCATGTTTCCCGATTCGAATCGATTGACGAGGCGATTGCCTTCTGCACTGAGTGGGCGGTCAAGCGTGACGAGCTTGATTATGAGATAGACGGTGTGGTCTTAAAGATCGACGATTTCGGGCTCCAGGAAGTGCTGGGGTACGTCTCGAACGCGCCGCGCTGGGCGGTTGCGTTCAAGTTTCCGGCGCGAGAAGCGACGACGCGTTTGCTGGACATCGTTGTCAACGTGGGGCGCACGGGCGCGATTAAGCCGGAAGCTGTCCTCGAGCCCGTAAACATCGGTGACGTCGCCGAGTCGCAGTCCGAATTGCTGAGCAAGCTGGGCGAGCTGGGATTTCCCATCGACCCTCATGTTTCCCGATTCGAATCGATTGACGAGGCGATTGCCTTCTGCACTGAGTGGGCGGTCAAGCGTGACGAGCTTGATTATGAGATAGACGGTGTGGTCTTAAAGATCGACGATTTCGGGCTCCAGGAAGTGCTGGGGTACGTCTCGAACGCGCCGCGCTGGGCGGTTGCGTTCAAGTTTCCGGCGCGAGAAGCGACGACGCGTTTGCTGGACATCGTTGTCAACGTGGGGCGCACGGGCGCGATTAAGCCGGAAGCTGTCCTCGAGCCCGTAAACATCGGCGGCGTCACCGTCTCGCAGGCCACGCTGCATAACGAAGATTATATCGTCAGTCGTGATATCCGGATCGGCGATGCGGTGCTCGTAAAGCGCGCTGGTGATGTAATTCCCCAGGTCGTTAAACCGATACCGGAAAGCAGAACCGGGGCGGAAGAAGAGTGGCGAATGCCAACGCATTGTCCCGCTTGTGGCACCGAGCTCGAAAGATTGGCAGATGAGGCCGATTATTATTGCGTCTCCATCGATTGTCCGGCGCAGTTCATCCGGCTCGTCGAGCACTATGCCTCGCGTGGTGCGATGGATATCGAAGGCCTCGGCAGCAAGATGGCGATTCTGCTCGTTGAGCAGGACATCGTTGCGCACCTGTCAGATATCTATCGTCTGACGGCCGATGATCTGTTGACCCTCGAAGGTTTTGGACCGAGACGCGCGCAGAACCTGCTCGACGGAATCAAGCGCTCGAAAGACCGGCCGCTAAGTCGCTTGTTGTTCGGACTTGGCATCCGCCACGTAGGCAAGACCACGGCAGAGCTGCTTGTCGCACGATTTGCGTCCCTCGATGAGATTGGCAGAGCCGATATCGAAACGCTCGCCGACGTAGAAGGCATCGGGCCGGTGATCGCCGAGAGTGTCGTCGACTGGTTCCGGAAAGACGACAACCGGCGCCTCGTGCGTGAACTGGAGGAGCTCGGCGTCAACGTCGACCGGACGCCCGAAGAAGAACCCGTGACGGTGGCAGACGACTCACCGATTGCGGGGAAGGTCTTCGTTTTAACCGGCACACTTCCGACCCTGTCGCGGACGGAAGCTTCGAATCTGATCAAACAAGCGGGAGGGAAGACATCGAGCAGTGTGAGCAGCAATACCGACTTTGTGATTGCCGGAGCAAGTGCAGGATCAAAGCTGGAAAAGGCCGAAGCTCTCGGTATCAGTGTATTGGATGAATCAGAACTCTTACGCCTTCTTAACGCATGAGCCATCCGATCTGTGACGGCTAGACTCGGCGCGCCGGGAATCCTGTAGGGATTCCGGCGTGGTTCTTTTGGGCGATTCGCCCGGAATATTAGAGCCGCATCCACTGCCGGTGGCGTGTGCATCAATTGCGCGCCTACCGCTGCCGTGGTATACTTCATTGATTGAAATGAGGATACGCCCTCGGATCCTGGCTCAATTTCTTGCATTGGCATTCCGTTCATCCCGGAAGCATCGTAATTACAATAGCATAGGCGCTACTTAGCCGCCCTCCCGTATGGCCCTTTTGGATAAATTCGATTTTGGACGACAGAAGGCGCGCCCGGTCGGCCAGAATTTGGAGAAAGGGAGGGATGACCAGAAACGGCTCCAGCGCAGACGCAATTTCCAGAAGGCGTCGATCTTCGTCATTCTGGTGCTCATCACGCTCGCCGCATTCCCGCGCGGCGAGATGTACCAGTACGCCATCCAGGTCGGCGACGAATGGCGGCAGGAAACGCTGACGGCACCGTTCGACTTTCCCATCTATAAAGCAGAGGACGTTATCAGGGAAGAACGAGCGGCCGTGCGCTATACCACGCCTCCGTTTTTCGCCGAGATCCCCAACGCCAATGAGCGCATCGTGGCGTATCGTGACACGGTTGCGCAGCAGCTCGAACGGATTTTCGATGCGTACTCATCGTATCAGTTCAATCGCGCGCGAGGCCGGGTTGCCGAGGCTGAGCAAGACTCGGTGCGCTATATGGACATGCGGCGCAGCGCGCGCGTCAAGCTCACGTCAGATCAGTGGCAGCGCCTGACGTCCTATTACCGGCAAGGTCTGCCCGGCGACGTCCCTGCGCGAAATATTTCCGAGCCGCTGCACCAGTCGCTGATCCAGGAAGCATGGTCGGTAGGCACGCAGGTCTTGAACGTGGGCGTGATGGACGTCCCGCTCGACAGTATCCACACGGATGAGATCATCATCCGGAACGAGCGCGATCACGTCGAGCAGGTGAGGAATAAGGAAAGCCTATTCGGACTGAACGAGGCGTACAGTTTTGCTCAGGAGCAATTCCGACAGCTCTATCCGGAGGACGTCCAGGCTGCCAACATCGGCGTTGCGGTATTCCGCGCCATGTTCACGCCGTCGCTCCGGTACATGCGCGGCGAGACAATGCGCGCATGGCAGGAGCGCGAAGCACGGATATCGCCAAGTTTCGGACGGGTGGATCGCGGCGATATCATCATCGAGAGTGGTGAGCGGGTCACGCCGCAGATCCGCCAGATCATCAACTCGCTCGAACGCGAGCGGAGGGAGCGCGGGGGCCAGACCATCCTCTGGCGCGTGACGTTGGGCCAGCTCCTACTGATCACGGCCACCTACCTCATCTTCTTCCTGTACATTTTCATCCTGCGCCGGGCGATTTACGAGGACAACAGGAAATTGCTGTTGATGGCAATCCTGTTCGGTGTCATCGTGCTGATGTATGCCATTTCGGTCCGCTTGCCGTCCGCACCGACGCTCGGGGTGCCGGTGGCCATCGCACCCATATTACTCACCGTGATGTTCGATTCACGTGTGGGCATCTTTGGCGCACTTGCGATGGCGCTTATCGGTGGCTTGCTGCTGAATCTCGACTTTGAGTTTGCCTATGCCACGGTGTTCGCCTCGACGCTGGGCGTATTCAGCGTTAGAGACATCAAGAACCGCGGCCAGTTCTTCCTCAGTCCGGCAATGGTTCTGGTGGGATATTTCGTTGTGCTGGGTTCGACTACCTTGCTGTTCGACACTCCGCGGGATGTGTTCGTCTCACAACTGATCCTCGTGGGAGTCAACTCCATCCTGGTGACGCTGGCATATCCGCTTGTGTGGGTCTTTGAACGAGCCTTCGACATCACGACGGATCTGACACTTCTCGAGCTGTCAGACACGAACCGACCGCTCCTGAAGGATCTCAGCCTTCGGGCTCCCGGCACGTTCAACCACACCTTGCAGGTTGCCAATCTTGCCGAAGCCGCGGCGGATGCGATTGGTTCGAACGCATTACTCACGCGGGTGGGTGCGCTCTATCATGATGTCGGCAAGATGCTCAAGCCCGAGTATTTCGTTGAGAACCAGCGGCCCGGTGATAATCCGCACGATCAGCTGAAACCGCGGATGAGTGCGCTCATCATTGCCAGTCACGTAAAGGAAGGTTTGGAGATGGGCCGGCAGTACAATCTCCCGAAGCCGATTTTGGAGTTCATACCGATGCATCACGGCACCACGCGCATCGAGTACTTTTACCGAAAGGCTGTGGAGCAGCAGAAGGAAGGCGAGGTGCCTGTTGCCGAATCTGAGTTTCGGTATCCCGGGCCGCGGCCGGCATCGAAAGAGACGGGTATTTTGATGCTGGCTGACTCGGTAGAGGCTGCAAGCCGAAGTCTGGCCGAGCCCACGCATAAACGCTTGGAAACGCTCATCAATATGATCATTCAGGCGAGGATTGCAGACGGCCAGCTGAGCGATACGGACCTTACGTTCCGTGATCTCGATACGATTAAGGAGACGTTCCTCTCGATGCTGCTCGGCATTTACCATGTCCGCGTGAAATACCCCGGTCAGGAGGAAGAAGAGCAGAAGCCTGCAGAGAAGAAGTCGTCGACGCCGCCGCCGATACCGAGCTTAAAAGAGGATGGTGTCTGGGGAGCCAAGGAGCCACAGCCGCCCCCGTCTGAGGCACCAGCCGCACCGCCTGAATCTTCTCCGGAAGGCGACGGGGCCACGGCGGACGAGGTCGAAGACGTGCAGTCGCACCTCGATGAGGGACGCCGTGCATCGGGCGGGGCTCCGCCTGCGCCAGAGACGGACGACCCCGAGAGCGATAGCTAACGAGGCAGCAGCTCGCGGATACGCTCGATCGATTCGGACGCGACCAGTCTCCGAGCGATGAGGATCTGGCGGTGATCCTTGACCCACTGCTGAAGCTTCCGACGGCAGGACGCCGTTGCCAGCACGAGGTCAGCCTGCTCGAGCCGAGCCGTGAGGTGCCGAGGATCTTCCTCGATGGACATCGCCAGTATCTGGCCGGCAAACCCGGTCTCACGCCTCAGCGCCTCCATTAACGATGCCACAGCATCGACGTCTCGAACCACGACGACAACCTGTTCCTCCGCGCCGAGGCGAGCTATTTCGTCAAGAAGCTCGGCTTCGAAAAAACACGTCACGCCGATCACGTCGGCGCCCGTCATCACTGATAGTGTGCGGCGTACGTCTTCATAGGGCACGAGTACGTAGTCGGCGTCTGCGTGTGCCGGCAGCCCATCACGAGCAACTCCGGTGACATCTATTTTCAATGCTGAGCTCAGCTGAATGGCACACTCCTCGGCCATTTCGCGGTAGGGCATCGCCACGACCACTTTCGTCTGTATAGCGGCCTCCTCCAGTAGCGTTCGCTGTTCATCGATCAGGTAGTCGATCTCCTCGTCATTCAATCCGATACTCTTCATCCTGACGAGCGCATCCCGTGCGATGGCGGCGCCGCGCTCATTGCGCTCCGCTTTACCCACAGGAGCATTCTCGACGACGCGGTAGCCGACGCCGGCCTCGGAGGCTACGTATCCTTCGCTTTCTAACGACTGATAGGCTTTCCGGACAGTGTGGAACGACAGTCCCAGGTCCTTCGCCAACGCCCGCGTGGACGGTAGCACATCGCCCGTGCGAAAGCGTCCTTCCGCGATCTCATACCGGAGCTGGTCCAACAACTGATCGGCGATGGGAGTAGCCAGCGACCGATCCACAGATATTGACATCAAGGGAGGGTAACCGCGAATGAGAAAGACCTGCCCGATCGCTCAGCTTCCATATCTGTAAATGGCATTGATCAGAGCGTCGTGCAGCTTATTGTAATCCGGCCATTCGTCGCGCAGTGCGATGTAGTCGGCATCGCCGGCCGCAATTGACATCCAGGTGCCATAGTTCCGGGCGTCGAACACGATGACGAACTGACGGCGCTCTACGCGCAGCGCTACGTCATGCACTGAGCCCAGCCGCGCCATATTTCCGACGATGTCGATCTGGCAGATCTGGCGCCGCAGTGAAAACGCTGTCCACAAGAGAGCCCCGACGAGTGCCACGGGAAATCCCCAGAGGAGAAATCCGAGGATCGGCTCGTATCGGAGCGCGGCGACGAGGCTGGCCACCATCAGCGGAAGAAATGCGACGGCGATCGTTCTGACCGAGCTCCGCGCGAAGACGACGCCATAGGCGAGTTCACCCGGATGGCGCGAACTGACGAACGTCTGCTGCTCGTCAGCTCCGACGACATTATCAAGGCCAGGAGCATCTTCGATCATCATGTCCCTACATAACCACGCCTGCAAAGGTCACCTTATCGACGGAAGCGTCTGACAAGGTCATCGGGCTGGATCTGACTACCCTGCATCCGATTCCAGAAAGGGATATGAGAAGTGCTTCGGTGGATTCAGGGTTTCCTTAATTGACCGGGCAGACACCCAGCGGAGCAGGTTCATTGCCGACCCGGCTTTGTCGTTCGTTCCCGATCCACGTGCGCCGCCAAACGGCTGCTGACCTACAACCGCACCCGTCGGCTTGTCGTTGATATAGAAATTGCCGGCGGCGTTCACGAGCCGATCCATCGCCATCTGAACGGCTCGGCGGTCCCTCGCGAATATGGCGCCGGTCAGCGCATACGGGGATGTGGAGTCGACGAGGTCGAGTGTGGCTTCGAAATCGGAATCCTGGTACACATAAATCGACAGCACCGGTCCGAAAATTTCCTCGCACATCGTCCGATAGCTGGGGTCATCCACAACAAGGACCGTCGGCTCAATGAAATAGCCTTCATCTGATGAGTGCCCGCCACCCCAGACGACCTCGATGCCATCGCTCGATTTTGCGTGCTCGATGTACTCGACAATCGCATCGAATGATTTCCGGTCGATAACGGCGTTCACGAAGTTGCCGAAGTCTTCGACCGTGCCCATCCGAATCTCACTCAGTTGAGATTTCATCTCTTCGCGGATCACATCCCAGCGTGACGAGGGGATGTAAGCCCGCGAAGCCGCCGAGCATTTCTGCCCCTGGTATTCGAATGCGCCGCGAACGAGCGCCGTAGCCACCTCTTTAGCGTCTGCCGAAGGATGTGCGACGACGAAATCCTTGCCACCCGTCTCCCCGACGATGCGTGGATACGCGTGGTAGCGATCGATATTGTTGCCGATCGTCCGCCACATGTGACGAAACGTATTCGTCGATCCGGTGAAGTGGAGCCCGGCCAGATGTGGGCTCTCGAACACGGGATCGCCAATATCCGGACCGTGCCCCGGAAGCATGTTAATCACGCCGGGTGGCATACCGGCCTCTTCCAGGACCTTGTAAATGAAATAGGCGGAGTACACCGCCGTCGTGGATGGCTTCCACAGCACCACGTTGCCCATGAGGGCGGGCGCCAGCGGAAGGTTGCCTTGAATGGCCGTAAAGTTGAACGGTGTCACCGCGAAGACAAATCCCTCAAGCGGACGATACTCCAGTCGGTTCCACGTTCCCGGTGACGAGATCGGCTGGTCGGCATAGAGATCCGTCATGTAGTGGAGCCCGGCCAGATGTGGGCTCTCGAACACGGGATCGCCAATATCCGGACCGTGCCCCGGAAGCATGTTAATCACGCCGGGTGGCATACCGGCCTCTTCCAGGACCTTGTAAATGAAATAGGCGGAGTACACCGCCGTCGTGGATGGCTTCCACAGCACCACGTTGCCCATGAGGGCGGGCGCCAGCGGAAGGTTGCCTTGAATGGCCGTAAAGTTGAACGGTGTCACCGCGAAGACAAATCCCTCAAGCGGACGATACTCCAGTCGGTTCCACGTTCCCGGTGACGAGATCGGCTGGTCGGCATAGAGATCCGTCATGTACTTCACGTT
>CBFGYX010000039.1:0-10313 GCA_965653075.1 uncultured bacterium | reverse complement strand
GTGTAACCACAGGTCTCGTATAAAACGTATATCGTCTGAAGCTGAGCGACTACCCGTACAGCCGGTAGCCGAGTAACCCATAAGACGCGTTTCATGATCGAAGCCGACAGCCTTTCTGTGTCGATCGACGGTACGACGATTCTGCGCGATGTATCGTTTCGAGTCGACGAAGGAGAGAGCGTGGGGATCCTCGGCCCGAACGGCAGCGGAAAGACGACGCTACTTCGTTGCATCGCCGGGTTGCAGCCGTTATCAGGACGGCTCACGCTCGATGACGTGCCGATCGACCGATGGAAACCGCGCTCCCTCGCCCGGAGGCTGGCATTTCTGCGCCAGTCCACCAACATCACGTTTGATTTTACGATCGAGGAGCTCGTCATGCTCGGCCGAGCGCCGCACAAGCGAATGCTCGAGCCGTATTCGGCAGAAGACGCGGCTCGCGTCGACGAGGCGCTCGACCGCGTTGAACTCAATCATCTTCGCCGGCGGTCGGCACTTACGCTCAGCGGCGGTGAACTGCAGCGGGCGTTTCTTGCTCAAGCACTCGCGCAGGAATCGCCGCTGCTTTTGCTCGACGAGCCGACGGCCCACCTGGACATCCACCATCGGTTCGAGTTTATGGAACTGGTGCGAGAGCTGGCTCGGTCCGGGCGAACCCTCATCACGGTGTTCCACGATCTCGAGCTCGCCGCACGCTTCGCCGATCGATTGATTGTGCTTAACGCCGGGCGCGTGGATACCGTCGGCACGCCCGCCGAGGTCCTCACAGAGGAGACAATCGCCCGCGTATTCAGAATCGGCAGCCGCGTCCGGACGGATGACGCCGGCATCATCAACATCACGTACACCAACCGACTTCACCCTCTGACAACTGGTAACGTCTCGCTATGAAGATCTATACACGCACGGGTGATAAAGGCACGACGGCGCTATTCGGTGCGGGGCGCGTTAAGAAGCATGACCTGCGGATCGAGGCATTTGGAACGGTCGACGAAACGAACTCCGCCGTCGGCGTAGCGCGGGCGCACATGCAAGGTGTCGACACGGTTCGCGAACTCGACGAGACGCTGCATCTTGTCCAGGAAAAGCTGTTTGACGTGGGTGCGGATCTTGCCACGCCACTCGGCTCGAAGGCTCAGATAGCGCGAATAACGTCGGAGGATGGTACAAACCTGGAACAACTTATCGATCGATACGAGGAAGGTGTCAGTCCGCTCAAGCACTTTATCCTTCCCGGCGGCTCACATGCGGCCGCGTTTCTTCATCAGGCGCGCACGGTTTGCCGGCGAGCGGAGCGGCTCGTCTCAAGATTGCGCGAATCCGATGAAATCAACGAGCAGACGCTAATCTTTTTGAACCGCCTGTCCGATTTCCTTTTCGTCGCTGCGCGTTGGACAAATGCCCGGGAAGCGATTGAAGAGACGATCTGGCGAGGGGCTAACCGAACCTGATTGACTAAGAAAATCGGCCGAGCGAGAAAGGGCTTTCGTATTTCGCGTAAACAAGACGTTTACAATTAGATGCTCGCGTCTTTATATTCGCGGCGCTGCCGATTTAAAGTAGTACATTAGCCTTCGCCATTAAGTCGCGAGTCCCCATGCTTTTCCGCCCGAGACGCGTGCGCACGTTGATCCCCATCGTCGCATTCCTCGCCGCCGTCGGTGTCTACGCCCTCGTCCTGAAACCCGATCAACCGGTTCAGCAGACGGCCCTCCCCGTCGATCCTCCAGAGCCTGAAATCGTATTCGACGAATTTGGCCTGGAAGCTGAACGCTTCGAAATCGCCGAGCGCGAGGTCAAACGCGGTGAGACCTTCGCCGCGGTCATGGCAGACTTCGATATCCCATATAACTACGTCCTGGAGCTGGTCGACGCCTCGAGCGACGTGTTTGACGTCCGAAGAATACGCCCGGGACAGGAATTTCGTCTCTACCAGGACGAGAGCGGGCCGCGCCACCTGGTTTACCGCCAGGATCCGATCCGGTACGTGGTGTTCGATCTTGACGGCGAGCCGCGCGCTGAGGCTGCCGAGCGGCCGGTTGATCTCGTGGAGCGTTCGATCAGTGGTGTCATCACCAACTCGCTCTACCAGTCGCTCATCGACGCCGGTGCCGACGCCGAGCTTGCCAACCGCCTCGCGGATGTCTACGCCTGGTCGATCGACTTCTATCGCATCCAGAAGAATGACCGCTTCGAAGTCGTCTTTGAAGAGCGCCAGATCGACGGCCAGAAGGTCGGTATCGAGAAGATCCTCGCGGCTCGTTTCAACCACTTCGGCGAGGACCACAACGCGTTCTACTTCTCTCCTGACGGTGAGCGCGCGGAGTACTACGACGAAGAAGGCAACAGTCTGCGCAAAGCGTTCCTTAGCGCTCCACTGAAGTACACGCGCATATCGTCGCGCTATACGAAGCGCCGCTTCCATCCGATCAACCGGCGTTATCAGCCGCACCTCGGTACGGACTACGCAGCGCCAACCGGAACGCCCATTTATACGGTCGGCGACGGCGTGGTAACGGAAGCCGGCTTCGGCCGCGGCAACGGCAACTACGTCAAGATCCGCCATAACGGCACCTACTCGACGCAGTATCTGCACATGTCACGGATCGCCGGCGGCATGAAGCCCGGCCGGCGCGTGAAGCAGGGTGAGGTGATCGGCTATGTTGGCCAAACCGGCCTTGCGACGGGCCCGCACCTGTGCTACCGCTTCTGGAAGAACGGACAGCAGGTCGATCCGCTCAAGGAGCAGCTTCCGGCAGCCGACCCGATCGATCCATCGTTGCTCGCCGCGTTCGAGCAACAGCGCGATGTGCTGATTGCAAAATTTGACGGCGCATCGGGTGACCTGTTGGCCTCGACTGAGTAATCAGGCTCCCGATCAATTCACTGCGTAACTGAAAAGGCGGCTTCAGGATATCCTGGAGCCGCCTCCTTTTATGAGCTATGAGCCCCGATCAGGCGTTATCCGTGCCCACGCCGAGTCCGTCAAGCGCCTCGGTTTCCGCCTCGCTATGTACGTGAACGCCGAGGTCGCGCAAGATGCCGTCCTTCACGCCGTAGATACAGCCGTGCAGATATAGCTCCTGGCCGCGCTCCCACGCACCCTGCACGATGCTCGTGGTGGCCACGTTTCGCACCTGCTCCATCACATTCAGCTCACACAAGCGATCGAAGCGGGCATCGGCTTTCAGCGGACTGAGTTCGTCTTCATGACTCCGCTTCACGTCGTGCACGTGACGCAGCCAGTTGTCGATGAGCCCGAGCCGCGCATCATCAAGGACGGCGCGCACGCCCCCACAACCATAATGGCCGCACACAATCACGTGGCGCACCTTGAGCACCTCCACCGCATATTGCAGCACCGAAAGGCAGTTGAGGTCGGAATGCACGACCACGTTGGCCACGTTTCGGTGGACGAAGACCTCGCCGGGCGGTAAGTCGATGATGACGTTGGCGGGCACGCGGCTGTCTGAGCAGCCGATCCACAGATACGTCGGGCTCTGCGTGTTGGCGAGTCGATCGAAATAAGCCGGGTCCTCGGCTTTGCGAGCATCGACCCAGTTCAGATTGCGGCGAAACAGATGGCTGAGTTCTCGCATGCGTTAGAGTTTGAGCACAGATTTTATGAGAGAGTCGCGAACGCGGTCGGGAAGGTGCCGGAGCCGTGCGCGGAGCCTGCCTTCCAAATTCCCGACGACGTAGCGCGTGCGCGGTTTTGTCGCCGTGAGGGCGCGATACACAACCCGGGCAACCTCGTCGGTCGATATGCCGGTGGCTTCCTCCCGCTGAGCCTGCCCGGCCATTCGCTTAAGCCCGCGGCGATAGAGCGGCTCAATACTCGATGCCGCTTCGTCGTCCCGCTGAAAATCTTCGGCGAGCTTCACCCCGCGCTTCCAGAATGGTGAGGATGTCGTGGCAGGTTCGATGATGACGACGCGCACGCCAAAACGTGCGACCTCCATCCTCAGCGAATCTGACATCGCCTCGACGGCAAATTTAGACGACGTGTACGGCCCCATGAACGGGAACGACGTTCGCCCTGCGATGGAGCTCATCATGACGATGCAGCCGCGGGCGTCTCGAATGAGCGGTAGCAGCGCCTGCGTCACCGCGACCTGTGCCAGCACGTTCACATCGAACTGCATGCGCCAGCCTTCCATTGACGTCATTTCAACGGGACCGGCCACTGCAATGCCTGCGTTATTAACAAGGCCATCGAGCGATGTCACGCCGTGCCCGGCGAGCATGTCGGGTAGACGGCGCACGGCATCATGATCCGTCACATCGAGCAGAAGCGGGATCACGCCGCCCGGTGAAGCGCGCAGTGTTTCCGCGTCTTGCTCCTTGCGCACAGTACCGATTACACGGAAGCCCTCTTCGCTCAGGTAGCGGGCACACGCCGCTCCAATGCCGCTGGAGGCACCTGTAATCAGAACCGTACGTGCTCCTTTTAAATGAGGTCGTTCCATGTTTAGACGACGCGTGGAGACGACATCTTTAAGAGACAACGAAAGCGAGCATCACGTCTCGGACAGGCGTCGCATGCCGATCGCAGACCGCTGATTATGAGCCGAGAGTATACGGCGAAGTTTCTTCCAACAGCGTGGCGTCGTCCGTAGATTGCGATGGTTTCACTTTAGACGAGTACATCGTGGCACAGATCATAGACGGAAAGGCAATCGCAGCGGAGGTCCGGGCGGACGTCCGCTCTGACGTCGACGCATGGACGGCCAGGGGGCATCGGCCGCCGTTCCTGAGTGTCGTTCTGGTGGGCGAGGACCCAGCTTCGGCATCGTATGTGCGCGGCAAGACCACGGCCGCGGCAGAGGCCGGCATCGGCAGCGAGACGTTGCGGTACGACGCCTCAATCTCACAGAACGAGCTGCTGGAGATCCTCCAGGAGCTGAATGCGAACGATAACGTCGACGGCATCCTTGTTCAGCTACCGCTACCGTCTCAGATCGACGAGGCCGCAATCATCCGGGCAATCGATCCGGATAAGGATGTCGACGGATTCCACCCGGTGAACGCGGGACGCCTGTTGCTCGGGATGCAAGGTTTTGCGCCGGCAACGCCGTCGGGAATTGTGGAGCTGCTCCGGAGATCGGGCGTGGAGACGAGCGGCGCTAATGCCGTGATCGTCGGCCGGTCGAATATCGTGGGAAAGCCGCTCGCCAATCTGCTGATGCAGAAAGGTCTCGATGCCACGGTGACGGTTTGCCACAGCCGGACGAAGAACCTGAGCGAGATCACCAGGCAAGCGGATATCCTCGTCGCGGCGATCGGCGTACCTCAGTTCATCAAGGGCGATATGGTGAAGGAGGGAGCGGCGGTGATCGACGTCGGCGTAAACCGAGTCGATGATGCCTCACGTGAACGCGGCTATCGACTTGTTGGGGATGTGGAGTTCGAGGCGGCGGCGAAAGTTGCGCGATGGATCACGCCGGTGCCGGGAGGCGTCGGGCCGATGACGATTGCAATGCTGATGAAGAACACACTGCAGGCCGCAATTCAGAACGCCGGACGGCGATAAGTTGCTGTAGGTGATTGCAGGCGGTCGATTCGTGCGTCCGAAGTTGCAGGCGCAAGAGCGATGGGAGCCCAGACGCATGCCATCGGCGTCCCGGCGCACAACAGTGAACCCCGGCGGGGCCGCACCCGGTTTCCCAAAAAACCTGCGACGTAACAGACGCACCGCGGCTTGCGAATTATACTTCAGCGCACGCCCCGCTATCCGATCAAGCGGCGGCCTCCAGAGTTCGTCCGCAACTCGTCACTACATACCTCGACTTCCACCCGTGAGTTATAGCATGAACCGGCTTCCATTCATCGTACCGGCACTGATCGTGACGCTGCTCGGGCTTGGCGCCTGCGGCGGCGACAGCGCGCGGACGGACGACGAGCCTGCGGAGGCGTTGCCCCAGGAGCGGGTGGATACGCTTGAAATTGAAGGGCAACGCGAGCCTGTGCGGCTGCAGTTGTACAGCCATGACGAACTGCCCGCATCATTCTATTATCCGGTTGGCGATTTCGACCCTGAACTCGTGCCGTCGCCTGTTGGCTACGGCGTGCACTTCACCGCAACATTCGGCGGCGTGCGGGCCGAAGAGGCGTCGATGCGCTTTTTCTTCCCGGCGGCTGGAACGCCGCTCAACAATCCGAACGAGCTGCGAACACTTGTCGAAGAGCCCGGCGGCATTGCCGAGATCGAGGGCATCATCCTGGGCGAAGAGCGGCCGGCAACGGCATGTGAGCCGCTCGAGTATTGCCGCAACATCGCGCCGTCAATCGACCTGACGGGTTATATCGGCCTTGGAAACCACGAGAACCAGTGGTATCTGGTGATCATCGCCTACCCGGCTGAATTTGGGGACGGGTTTGCGCCCCGCTCCCAGCTGCTGCTGGATCGAATGGTATGGTCGCAGTAAGGGGCACCCGGCTGCGCTCGAGGGCCGCTTCATCACTTCTTCGTTTTCAGCGGCTGCCATAATTAAAAAGCGCTTACAAGGCAAGGATGAATGCCCGGCTTGAGGCCATCGAGTGGCACCCCGGGCTTCCTCATCGTTGACTTACGCCATGGGAAGCCGTATTGTTATGACTATGAATTTCGCACGTGCCAATAACGCCCCGGTTAACGTCCTCCGACTCCGACGAGTCCGACGTAGCATGATCATTGCTCCGATGGGTGGGCGTGCACACGCGAGTTGCGGATAGCCGGGCAGAATTTATCCGGGCATTCGCCGAGTTGAAGAGCGCTGATTCCCTACGGAGTTGGCGCTTTCGTTGTTTTATGGAGTCACGTTTTCCGATCCACGGCCCTCTGAATCCCACCCAATCCTGATGTCCATCGTACTCGCGTATAGCGGCGGCCTCGACACTTCGTTCTGTGTGCCGTACCTGAAAGAAACCTACGGTCAGACCGTGATCACGGTCACCGTCAATACAGGTGGCATTCGCCGGGAAGACGAGCAGCAGCTGCAGGAGCGTTCTCGAGAGCTCGGCGCCGAGAAGCATGTTACGATCGACGGCCGTTCGCGGCTTTTCGATACGGTGCTGTCGTACCTGATTAAGGGGAATGTGAGGCGCGGCGGCGTGTATCCGCTCTGTGTCGGACCCGAGCGGGTGACGCAGGCCGAGCTCCTGGTGGAAGCCGCGCGCGAACTGGGCGCGACGACGATTGCGCATGGTTCGACGGGCGCCGGAAACGATCAGGTCCGGTTCGATGTGGCGCTGCGACACCTGGCTTCTGACTTTGAGATTATCGCGCCGATCCGCGCGCTAGGCCTGACGCGGGAAGCGGCATCGGCGTATCTGATCGAGCGGGGGTTCGACGTGCCGTCGAAAACGACAGATTACTCGATCAACAGCGGACTCTGGGGCACGACGATCGGCGGCAAGGAATCGCACGATCCCGCGAAGATGCTGCCGTCGGAGGCGTTTACGTTTACGGTGGACCCAGAGCTTGCGCCGGATGAAGGTGCGACGCTCGAGATCGGCTTTGAGAACGGCGTACCGGCATCGCTCGATGGCCGCCCGCTCGACCCCGTCGCACTCATCGAGTATCTGAACGACTTTGCGGGTGGGCACGGCGTGGGGCGTGATATCCACGTAGGCGACACGATCCTCGGCATCAAAGGGCGTATCGGGTTCGAAGCACCCGCGGCCGAAGTACTTTTGACGGCGCACCGAGAGCTCGAAAAGCTCGTCCTGACGCGCTGGCAGTTATTCCAGAAAAGCCACCTCGCCGATTTTTACGGCATGCTCCTGCACGAGGGTCAGTACTTCGACCCGGTGATGCGGGATATTGAGGCGTTCCTCGATAGCTCACAGGACGCCGTCACCGGATCGGTCAAGCTCCGGCTGTTCAAAGGCTCGGTCCAGGTTGTCGGCTGCACGAGCCCGCATTCCATGTTCAACGCGCATGTGGCAACGTACGGCGAGGAGAACTCGATGTGGGATGGGCGCGATGCCGAGGGCTTCAGCCGCATTTACGGGCTCCAGGGCACGCTCGCCGGCCGAGCACGCAATCACCACTCAGCACCCCAAACCAGCGAATCAGCATGACAGGCATGGATCAGGTTTCGATTGACTACGTGGCCTCGAGCGCAGGACCCTGCGGACTCGGCAACGACGTCGTCGTTACGCCCTACCTCGTTGCAGAAGAAGGTTACTGCGTGGTGGTGCGGGCGCTCTCCGACAAGGAAGTCTACAACCAGATTGAGAAAGCGGACGGCGAGTTTGTGACCATCCGCAAGGGTGATGTCTTTGTAGGTGCCCTCGGCGAACGTCAGGCGCTCAAAGGATATAGCGGCCGAATCCCACGCCGCGTGGCGCGCGAAGACACGCTGCAGGTGCTGAACATGGGCGGCATCATCGGCCTGTGCTCATCGGATCACCCCGAGCTGGGTATGCCGCTTGATGTGGAAGTGATCGGGGCCGTGATGGTGGAGTCGGAAGGAACGCTCCGCCACGCCCGCATCCAGGATCATGCGCTCGAGCCGGTTTTTGCACTGCCGAACTCCGCTCCGCTGATCATGATCAGTGGCACGGCGATGAACACCGGAAAGACCTTCGCCGCGGCAGAGATTGTGCGCGGCCTGACGGATGCGGGCCTGAAGATTGCCGCCGCCAAACTCACGGGTGCTGCGCTCATGCGAGATGTGCGCGCAATGAAGGAGTACGGTGCTACCCAGGTGGCCTCCTTTATCGACGCGGGCGTGGTCTCGTCCACCGGCAAGGACATTACGCCGCTTGCGAAAGCGATCATCACGCACCTGAACGAAGGCACGCCGGATGCGATTGTGCTCGAACTCGGCGACGGATTCATTGGCTACTACGGCGTGGATGACCTTCTGCTCGACAAAGAGCTGCAGCGCTTCACCTGCGCGCATATCGTGGCGGCGGCCGACCTCGCCGGCGCCTGGGCGGCCGACTACACCTTCCGCCACCGCTATCAGACGGGCATTACGGCGCTCACGGGGCCGGTTACCGACAACCTCGTAGGTAAGCAGTACATCGAAAAATCGATTGGCGTGGCCGCGCTCAATGCCCGCGCGGATACGGAGAAGCTGATCAAGATCGTGCATCACTCGATCGGACTTCCGTCGCGTGTTTCCACTCTCGGCGCCGGCCAACCTATCGGTATGGTGATTTAAGCAGATGCCTGAGAATTCCCGGAAGTATCGTGCTGCACTCCTTCACGGAGCAGGTTATGCGGGCCGTGAACTGATCCGGCTCCTCGCGCACCATCCGTACGTCGAGCTCGCCCAGGTCACGAGCCGTTCGCACGCCGGCGAGCCGTACTGGAAAGCACATCCGCCACTGCGAGGGATCGCCGAAGGCACGTTCGCAGCGTCCTTCACCGAGACAGCGGTCGACGTTGTCTTTATAGCGGCCGAGCATCGGCAAGGCGCCGGCGCGGTAGACGCTCTGCTCGCGGCCGGCTACGAGGGTGCTATTGTCGACCTCAGCGCCGACTTCCGCCTACGCGACGTCGCCACATACGAATCTGTCTACGACGTCGAGCATCCACGGGCGGATCTGTTGGATTCGTTTATCTACGGACTCCCCGAGGTCCACGCGCCCTATCCAGAAGGAACGAAGTACATCGGTAATCCCGGCTGCTTTGCCACCGGCATTTCGCTGGCGCTTTATCCCGTACGAGATCTCGTCGCCGAAACTCCTGTGGCCGTCACAGCCATGACCGGAGCTTCAGGGTCAGGAGCTCGGGCGAAGGCGACTACGCACTATCCCGACCGCAATGGAAACGTCCGCGCCTACAGCGTGCTCGCCCATCGGCACATTGCCGAGGTCGACCAGACGCTCGGCGTCAAAGGTCATGTGATGTTTACGCCGGTGTCGGGACCGTGGACGCACGGCATCTGGGGCACCGGGACGCTGAAACTGACGGCAGGCATATCGGAGTCCGACATCAATAATCGTTTCACGGACACCTTCGGTGATCGCCGTCTCATCCGCCTGACGCCCGGCGCTCTGCCCGAGCTGCTGCCCGCAGCCGGCAGCCCGTTCTGCGACATCGGGTGGACGGTCCGCGACGGCGTGCTCGTCATCGGATTCGCGATCGACAACTTGCTCAAAGGCGCGTCGTCGCAGGCTGTCCAGAATATGAATCTGATTTTGGGGCTGCCCGAGACGGCGGGCCTCCTCCCCTCCCCATCCCCACAACACATTGCCCACCCGGAGGTCGTACATGGCTGAGGTTTCCGGCGCCGACTGGTTTGCCATCGAAGACAATCGTCAGCTTCCTGTTTATAGCCGACTTCCCCGCGAGCCAGGCGGTCGCCTTACTTCGC
>CBFGYX010000038.1:0-10327 GCA_965653075.1 uncultured bacterium | reverse complement strand
GTCTCTGACGTTTTCATTTTCATCTTCCCGGGCTGCGAGATGCCTTTCCAGAGCATCCATCCCAGGAAGCTACGTCTGAGCCGCGCGGGCTGATTATCGTTTAAAGTCGCCGCCTCTTCTACGGCCGCTTCCAGTTCAGGAATGAACACCTGCGACGTCATGTTCAGGTGCTTTATGCACTGAGCAGCCGACCATCCCCCTGGTGCCGGAGGCTGAATCAGGCGGGAGTCCGGCGTTTTTACAACGAGCCGGTCGAGCCGCAGCCGGGCCGATGCCAGCTCGTTCTCGACGGCAAGAAGCTGAGGATGCATAGGACGGCCGAATGTGTTGTCTACGAGGGTTCAAGACCATCTGCCACACACAGATTATATCGGACGGCGTCGAAGAACGCTACGCCCGCTCAGGATTCTTTAAAAGACAAACCGCCGGCACGTAAGCGGAATAACCTACATGCCGGCGGCATCCTCACGGATAACTGCTTCCGTTATTCAGCCGGATACGCACCGACTGTGACACGCGCCACATCGGCCGACCAGCCGAGCAGCTCGCGTACATGCGCCGGCAGCCGGTCGTTAGGCTGCGTGGGCAGCGCCTCGCGAAGCTCGAAGTTCCGCAACTCCGGCGATACAAAGACGGCATGCGCATCGCCGTCTATCTGTCGGCCGTTCTGTTCAAATCCGGACACGCCTTCCTGAAACGCCGATAGCGATCCATATCCCGTCGCACAATCCTCTGCCGTCGTGTCCTGCCACCTGATTAGCGGCGTTGTCACATTCGGATACAATGACTTCGGTCTCACGTAGACGTTGCCGTCCATCTCGGCGAGGCCCGGATCGGGAAGCTCCTCGCACAGCGCCGGCGACTGCCCCATGTTCAGCAGCGGTCCCTCTGCGGCTCCGGTGGCCACCATCAGGTTGTTCTTGAAAACGTGACCTTCGCGCTCGTCAATATCCGGCCCGGTTGCCGTATGCCAGCCAAACAAATCGCCAGGGCCGCCGCGCTGATCGCGCGAGACACTGACCGGGCTATCGACGTACGTATTGTTGTAAACGTACGCGTCGGCCGCGTTGAGCATCCAGGTGCCAAGACCGTTGTTGACGAACACGTTGCCCGCAACGGTTATCCCCTGAGATATCTCATGGAAGAATCCGACGGCAACGTTCTCAACATAGTTGTTGATTACCACCCCGTTCCGGTTGCCGACATCATACCAGATTCCGTTCGATGTCGGGGAATCGACCACGATATTATCGCGGACGATGACGTCATGCGTCTGGTTGATGATTTTGATGGCGGAGACGTAGTAGCCGGTAATGCGCTCGATATCGTTTCTGCGAACGATATTACGTTCGAGCAGCACGTCGGACGAACCGATGACATAGATGCCTTCCGTTCCGGTGTCGGTGATCAGTGAGTTTCGAATGATCAGGCCGTCGCCGCGGAAGTACCCCGCTACACGTCCGACATAGCTGATCGTCACGTTCTCCAGCAACGTGCCCACGACCTCCTTTCCATACGTCGACGGGTCGGCCGGGCCAATCGGGTCATCTACGGGCTCATCCAGATGCGTGAAGTGCCGCTCGCCCTCAATCGACAGCGCCGTCCAGGCATACTGCGTAAACGTGATGCCGTGGATTCTCGGACCGATTCTGTCATTCGCCTTGCCGTGAGCATCAGCCGCGGTGCGTAGAATCGCCGTCTCATGTGCCGTGATCTCGATCATATGTTCGGCGGGATCGGCACCGATGTACACATACTGCGCTTCGTAGTCGATGTAATGCGTACCCGGGTTCACCTCCTCGATGCCGCCGGCCGACTGCGTGAACTCGCCGTCCACAAACACCAGATCGTTGTTGAAGCGATGAAGCGGCGTCCGTGCCTCTTCGCGCTCCCGCTGCCACCACGGCAGCGGCTCAGATGGGAAGAGCGTCTCCCACCGTGTGCGCCACACGCCGTCTTGCACCGGCTCCCACTGCGTCGCCACGTGCGTCCCCTTCAAAATCGGCTTCTCATCGCCGTACGGCTGCAGCGTGATACCCTGGTTAAGCACGAGGTCCCCCGTACGATAGATGCCACCGCGCAGAACGATCGCATCGTCCGTCACCACACGCTCAATTGCTGACTCGATCGTCGTCGGCGAGTTCAGATCTGTACCACTGGCCGCGGGGTCACCGTCCGGCGCAACGAAATAAACGGTGCCGGATGTGGGCACTTCGTAGAACTGCTCAATCGGACCGTAGGGGCCTCCAGACGGCTGCGCCACAACGGGTGCAACCAAGAACAGTGCGAGACATGCAGACACGGCGAGGTGACGTATCAGCGGCGATGCGTGCGATTTCATTGACTGTGATCGAGGGTTTAGAGCGATTAACATCAGTGCCGAACCACCGCCTGCGTTCCGCAACAACCGGCCGGCAACCCTCAAACATACGGATCACCCCTCCGACGTTCTATAATATCTGTCGATGTTCTCGACTCTCGCCTGCCCCAACCGCGTCCTCAAGACCCGTACGTCGTCACTGGAGCTGTCGGCTCTTATTTTGGGGAGAACCGGGTTCAGCCTCGCTGTGTGCAAAAGCGGTGCACCGGGACGGCGGGCATTAGCGCTTCGCCCCCACGCTCTTTCGCCTACTACTCCGGACGCACGGTATGATCGTCCTGCTCGGTAATCTCCCGGATCACCCGGCACGGATTGCCCGCCGCAACCACATCGTCCGGGATGTCTCTCGTGACGACGCTCCCCGCCCCAATCACCGTCCGTGAGCCGATCGTGACGCCGGGTAGAATGATTGCACCACCGCCTACCCAGACGTCAGAGCCGATCACGACGGGCTTGCCATACTCCCGGGTCCGCCTCAACTCGGCATCGAGCGGATGCGTCGCCGTATAGATTTGCACCGCCGGCGCGAATATCGAGTAGTCTCCGATGGAAACCCGCGCGACGTCGAGCACCACGCAGTTGAAGTTGAAGAAGACATGCTTGTCGAGTTCGATGTTCGTCCCGTAATCACAGTAGAACGGTGGCTGAACCCGGGCCGACTCTCCTCCCTTCCCGAAAAGGCTTGCCAAAATGCCTCGGCGCTCGTCCTCTTGTTCATCCGTCAACCCATTCAGTTCGCGCAGAAGATCTCGGGCGCGTCGTCGCGCTTGTACAAGCTCCCTATCGCCAGGGTCGTACAACTCGCCACTGACCATCTTCTGCCACTCGCTTATCATCGGTCGACCTCTGTGCTACAGGATGTGCTATTGCGTCTGAAGAATACGGCTGAGCCTCGGCCCGTGCCCGGCGCCGCCGTGACGTTCCCGAACCCGATTCGCTCTGGGTCGTAGGGCGAACGTCGATTGTTGCCCGCGTCAACCGAATGCATGTCTACTCGCCGCGTACTCTTCGTCTTTCTCGACGGTGTCGGTCTTGGCCCGGCCAACGAACACAATCCGCTCTCATTGCGGCGCTATTTCGGGCTGGAGCGGCTGAGCGGAGGT
Source organism: uncultured bacterium (assembly GCA_965653075.1). Lineage (GTDB taxonomy): Bacteria > Bacteroidota > Rhodothermia > Rhodothermales > CAZKDQ01 > CAZRTY01. The sequence continues at coordinate 6,844 of CBFGYX010000038.1, read as the reverse complement.
CAGGCGCTGACGTCAGAAGCGGTGCCCGTCACCACGGATCGCCATCTCTTTCAGCCGGCCGACGCTAACCTCGACCTTGAGGGGCTGCCTCAGAGCGGCACGGGCCAGGCCTCGCTCTTCACCGGCATCAATTGCGCACACATCGCAGAGAGACACTACGGCCCTTATCCTCACTCAACCAGCCGACCCGTCATTGACGAGCACAGCGTTTTTCAGCAGCTGATCAACCATGGACTCGACCCGGGCGCTGACCTCGATTTCGCAAACGCATATCCACGTCGGTTCTTCTCCTACGTTGAGACGACCAACCGCTGGACGGTAACGACGCTCGCCGCGAAATCAGCCGGCCTTCGCCTTCACTCAGATGATGACCTACGCCGGGGAGACGCCGTTGCGGCCAATCTGACCGCAGCCAACTGGCCCGGCGACTCCGACATCCAGCCTGTATCTGAACCCGAAGCCGCCGATCACCTGGCCGCCATAGCCGCTCGAAAGCGGTTGACCCTGTTCGAGTATTACCTGACGGATAAGGCAGGTCACATGCGTCCCGGCGCGCCGGCCGAGGAGATCCTCGCATCGCTCAATAGCTTTTTCGAGCGCCTCATCACGCAGCTTCCAGACGATGTGCTTCTGCTTGTAACGAGTGACCACGGCAATCTGGAAGACCTCTCCAGCAAGAGTCACACCCGATACGCGGTGCCTCTTGCCGCCATCGGGCCCCGGGCCGCTCACTTCGCGGCAGCTCGCTCAATCCTCGACGTCACGCCACTCATTGTGAGCTACCTCACCGGCTGAAGCTCGCGCGCCTCTTCGATTTCACGTACGAGATCATGTGCATCGTACACCATCCGCAATGACTCGAGGATGCCGCGGCTGTCGACGCCTATCGATCGCTCGGTATCGTCCAGATAGATGTACTCATTGCGGAGCGCATCGATGTTGCTGTCGAACATGAGCCCGACGATTTCTAGATCCCGGTTGATCAGCGGCGAGCCGGAGTTTCCGCCCGTGATATCGGCTGTCGTCACCAGGTTCATCGGTACCGAGAGGTCGATCGTCCGACGCCGCTCAAGCCAGCGCTCCGGGATCATCCAGTCCTCTTCGTCCGGAAATGAGAAATGACGATCGTACAAACCGGCGAACGATGTGAAAGCCGGGGCGATCGTGCCGTTGTACGGATAGCCTGCCACCACGCCGTCGGCAATGCGAAGCGAGAACGAGGCGTCCGGCGGGATCGAGGTGCCGTGAATCGCAAATCGAGCCTGGGCGAGCTGTGTCGTGAATGCCTCTTCGCGCGCTACGAGCGAGTTCATCTGCTGAGCGTACGTGAGATACGCCGGCCCAATCACGTTGATGATGGATGCGGCCGGATCTGCGCTGCCGAGAAATCCTTCATCCAGGAGATTCTCGAATCGCAGCGAATCGTTCAGCGCCGTCCCGTTGACGACTCGCTCAGCCAGTGCGCGCGGTTCATTGTCCCGAAAGAGTCCGGCAAAGCCCGGATCGATTCCACTTAGTGCCGCCCGAAGCTCCTCGAGCCGAAGCGTGATAAGCTCAACCTCCAGCTCGTCCGGGTAGAACTCGGTCTCTCGCGCCGACTCCCGCACCTCGTCGCGCGCTTCCTGCGGAAGGCCGCGCTGACGCATCAGTCCGAACATATAACCATAAAACGCCCGCGTCAGAATCTGCGAGTCAACAACGCTGCCGAAGGCCGTAAACGCCCGGCCCCGCGAGGCAAGAAAGACCGCTGACCGCTGCACATCTGCGATATTGTCGAAGACCTGACCATATGCTGCCCGCAGCGAGTCGTTGGCGTTAATCGCCTGCCTCAGATCGCGCTCGCCAGCCGCACGACGCGCCATCAGGTCGGCATCGCGGAGGCCAACCAGCTGCCCACTTTGCGACTTAATCTGGTTGGTGATGGACAAGTACGACGACCGCACACCTTCCTCTTCGGCAACCTCCGGGTTGCGATCGATGAAATCGGCAAACACATCCGCGCGCCGGTTCAGGATCTCGAGAAGTGGAGGCAGGGAGTAATCGCGCTCAAATTCGAGCTGCGCCATCGTCTTGAGCCGGCTCGTCGAGCCCGGGCTTCCAATGACGAAGACAGCATCGCCCTCCGCGGCGCCGTCCGCACTCCAGCGAAAATATCGCTCAGGGGTCACGGGCGCATCGTCGACGTATGCACGAAGAAACGCATAGTCGAGGTTGTAGCGTGGGTAGGTGAAGTTGTCGGGATCGCCGCCAAAATATCCGATCCGATGTTCGGTAGCCATCACGAGTCGAACATCGTCATAGCGCCGGAAGGTGTGCGCCACGAACATGCCGCCTTGATAGAGCGTGACGATTTCCACGACGAGCGACGAATCCCGCGCCTGGGCCTGCGCCCCGAGTTGTGCTTCCAACTCTTCGACGCGTTGACGCCGCAGTTGCAGCCTCCGCTCGACATCCTGCACCACTTCCAGGCCCGGTGCGATGCGGTCGGTCACATCTTCGATCGCGATGAGCTGGTCGACGTGGAGATCCGGTACAACGCGCTCAGAGTCCGGCACAGCTGCATAAAACCCATTCTCCAACAGGTCTTCGCCCGTCCGGCTAACCGACTCGACGCTCTCCCGGGCGCAGTGGTTGTTCGTCATAATGAGCCCGTTCGGCGAGACGAAGGATGCCGAGCAATACGTTGAGAAACGCAGCGCACCAAGCCTCGCATGATCGAACCAGGCCGAGTCTGGACGGAAACCATAAGCCTCTGCGAAATAATCGAGCGGCGGGTTGTCGAACGTCCACATCTTGCCGTAATCGAATCGACCGGCTTCGACCTGTGGACCGGCTTCGGCATCCGCAACGGGATCAACCGGCAGCACTTCGGTTTGGGCAGGCGGAGTCGGACGATCCGTTACAACGACCGTCTGCCGCGGCGTCTGACACCCCACCAGCATCACGCCGAACGTTATGAAGACAGCGGCGAGACTGAGACTGCTTCTAATCTGAATCATCAAGTGTTGTCTGTCAATCATTCGAGGTGAACGACTCATCGGCCGGAGCGGAGTTCGTCGACAATGCGCTGCGCGCCATATACGTTCTCAAGCGCTTCGATCATCCCACGCGAATCGACGGAGACTGCCCGCGCACGATCCGTCACATAAATAAAGGAAGACGGCAAGAATCCAATGTTGCCGTCGAACACGAGGCCGACGACCTCCAGGTCTCGATTGAGCACCGGAGAGCCCGAGTTGCCGCCGATGATGTCATTGGTCGACACAAAGTTAAGCGGCGTAGCCGGTTCGAAGTTGTCGGGGATGGTATGCCAGCGCGCCGGCAGGTCCCAGTCCGTTCCCGGCCCGAATGAGTAGTACCGGTCGTACATGCCGTAGAACGTGGTGTACCAGGGCGCGACGGTGCCGTTGTAGGGATAACCCTGGACGATGCCATCGGCGATACGAAGTGAGAAGGTGGCGTCCGGCGGAATTTCTGTGCCGTAGATGTCGAAGCGCGCCCGCCCGAGGCGGCTGCCGATCTCGGTCTCTTGCTCACCGATGCCGGCCGTAGCACTCGAGAAATCCGCATACGCATCGAGGACCGGCATCATCAACCTGATCGCCGGATCGTCGATCAGGGCGGCATCGTCAAGTACGGCGGCGGTGGATTCGGACGTCGCCAACTGCGAAGATGTGACAAGCCGGCGTGCGATTTCCTCATCGGAGCTGCCTTCCAGCTGGGATGCAAGCTCGGGATGGTCGCTCGCCAAACGGGCCCGAAATGCGGCGATTCGATCCGTAACGTACGCCTGCTGAAGCTCCGCCGGATGGTCGGGGATGTTCAGGATCTGGGTGCGTAGCTGCGAGAGTTGATCGGCTCCGGCACCTTGCTCTTGCTGCGTCAAGTAGCGAGCGGCGAGCAGTGCACGCCTCATGATCGGCGACCCGAGCGACGATGTCGGCGTCAGGCCAAGAAAAGCGACATACTCGTCTTCGAGTTCGCGACGCTCCTGCTGCAACTGCGCCATCTCGTCGAAGAGCGGTCCGTACGTTTCAGCGAGCGCGGCATCGGCCATGACGGCGTCGCGGAACTGCCGCTCCGTGTCTCGGCGGCGCCCCATCAAATACTCATTCTGCAGCCCGCCCACTCGGCCACCATAGAGCTTCTGCACATTTAGCAGGCTGAACAGCTCATTCCGAATAGCATCAGGCGAATCCGGCGTAACGTAATCCTCAAGCGCCGCAACCCGCTGGTTTATCAGTTCCAGCAGATAGCGCTCCTGGATGTCGCGGCGGTATTCAAGCTGGGCGACGGTCTCCAGCCGGTTCGTAGATCCCGGGTTGCCGATGATAAACACGGATTCGTTCTCGCTCGGCCCGTTGTCACTCCATGGGAAGTAGTAAGGCGTCGCGTACGGCTGCCCGTTGTCGTAGACGCGAAAAAACGTCATGTCGAGGGTATAGCGCGGATAGCTGAAGTTATCCGGGTCGCCGCCGAAAAATCCGATCGCCAGTTCGGGCGTCATTACGAGCCGCACATCATCATACCGGCGGAACGTGTACGCCGAGTAGCGCGCGCCGTTGTAGAGTGTGATCACCTGAACGAAATAGCCCGAATCGGCACCGCCGCGCTCCGAAAGGACACGTTGCTGGATGTTCGTTATGGCATTGCGACGGGCATCCGCACGTTCGGCGTCCGTCTCTGCTCCTTCAAGGGCGGCGTAGACCTCATCCGTCACATCCTGAATCTCAACAAGCTGATCGGCATAAAGGCCCGGCACCCGACGCTCCTGATCGAGCGTCTCGGCGTAAAATCCATCGTCGAGCAGATTCTCAGCGTCGCCCGAGACAGCCGAGACATGGCTCCGGCCGCAGTGGTGGTTGGTCATCACCAGACCGAGATTCGATACGAAGGACGCACTGCAACCGGGAATACGAAGCGCGCCGAGACGCGCGCGCTCGAACCATGCTTCATCCGGCGAAAAGCCGTGTGCCTCAGCAAACTGCTCGACGGGCGGGAAGTCGAAGGTCCACATGCGGCCGTTATCGAACCGACCTGCCGTTGCGGTATCAGCCGGTGATACCTGCTGGACGGCCTGCCCCGACGCGGAAAGGGCAAACAGGGACAATGACAGAAGGAGCGTGACGTATTGGATGCCGGAGCGCATGGTCCTTGGGAATTCGGTTTATCCGTGATCGTCCAGAATACCCACGCGGACGCAATTGTTCACGAACAAAAACCGAAATCATAAGGCGGAGCACACGTCATAGGCGCGCTGCGCACTCGATCACGACGGGCCATTGGGCTCGCGAATACGATTCGGATTCATCTGTGGAACGTCGAACCCTGGAACCGTGAAGCGCCGCGATTTATATTAGGCGCCTCACGCGAGAGTGGCGGAATTGGTAGACGCGCCAGACTTAGGATCTGGTACCTTAAACGGTGTGGGGGTTCGAGTCCCCCCTTTCGCACAAAAGCCCGTCGAAGCGAGACCTCTCGCCGTCGTCGGGCTTTTTCTTTGAGCCGAAGTACCTGACCGACCTTGATTACAGGGCCTGATTACGCCGCAACAGGCTCCGCGGCTACGCTTCCGTCGCCGGAAAGTGAGAGCTCAGGCAGCTCAGCTTCTCCGCGGCGCGTGCCGGCTCGAATTGCGTCGCGCTGGATGGTGCTGTAAATCCAGCTTCGCATCTTATCGCGGGAGACCAGGTTCTCCTTCTGCCGGTCGACAAGTAGAATCAAGCGGCGCAGCGCGTCGAACTCATCGGCGGTGAGAATGAGAGACGAACGGTCTTCGGGACGATCGCCCGGTCCGCTGAAGCGCATCTCGACGGCGCCCGTCTTGTCCTTCATCACCAGGATGTTGAGATCGATTCTGCCTCCATCCGGGCACACCGTTCCAACCTCGAAGCTCGCGCTGATTGCCATGTTGTGTTCGCAAATGGGGTGGCATTTCCAATATGGTAGTGCTTACAGCGAAATGCGTGCCCCCGGCGTCAGAAAAGGCAAACCCGGTGTCGGAGCATCATCTCCGCGCTGATACCGCCTGATTTTCACCACCTCGGCGGGTTCTCACGGTAATTCTGAACGGCTCAGATGGAAATAATCACACCCTCGCCTTGCGTTCGATGGCAGATCTTGCCTCATCGACCAGGTCGCGAAATTCCGCATCCACGTCCATCCGATCCGTCACCGCATTGCAAGCGTGGATCACTGTCGAATGGTCGCGCCCGCCGAAACGAAGGCCGATGCTCTTGAGCGAATTCGTCGTCATCTCCTTTGAGAAATACATCGCCAGATGACGCGCCGTCACCACATCGCGCGTCCTGGTGCGGGCCGATAGCTGAGCGATCGGGATATTGATGAGCTCAGAGACGATCGTCTGAATCGATTCGATCGATACCGGCTTTGGCTCATTATCGACAAGCTCCGAAAGCAAGCCGCGAGCTACGCTCAGTGTGATGCGGCCGCCGTCGAGTTGAGCGTGAGCCACGAGCCTCGTAAGTGCACCCTCGAGAGCCCGGATGTTCTGGGTGACGTGCTCGGCGATGAACGCAACGACGTCCGGCTCGAGTACGAGCCCGTGCTTCTCGGCTTTGCCCTGGAGAATCGCGCAGCGTGTTTCGAGATCCGCCGGCTGAACATCAGCGGTCAGTCCCCACTGAAATCGCGAGAGCAGGCGCTCTTCGATCCCTTTAATTTCCGACGGGGGCCGGTCGGAGCACAGCACGATCTGCTTGCCGGTCTGATGGAGCGTGTTGAAGACGTGGAAGAACTCTTCCTGTGTCTTCTCCTTCCCGCTCAGGAACTGGATGTCGTCGACCACGAGCAAGTCGACGCCGCGGTAGAATGAAGAGAACGC
>CBFGYX010000037.1:0-10640 GCA_965653075.1 uncultured bacterium | reverse complement strand
CTTCAGATTGGTACGGAGGACCAGGCCGTCCGTTATTTCAATGAGTTTCAACGGTTGTATCCCGCGCATCCCCTCGCATTTGAGGCGCAGGTCGCGCTCGGTGATCACTTCTACGATGCAGGCGATTATGAGCGTGCGTCGCGCGTGTTGGAGGAGGTGCTCGCACAACGCCCTCCTGCTGATCTCGCGGCACAGGCGCTTTATCGCATGGGAGAAGCATCGGTTCAGTCTGGCGATTACGATGAAGCCGTAGCGTACTTCCGGCGCGCGGCAGAGGGCTATCGCGAGACATCGACCGCGCCCGTCGCACTCTACGCGATCGGGTTCACGCAGATGCGCCGCGATCGCTACGATGAGGCCGCCCGCGCGTTCGAACTGCTGACGGCGCGCCATCCCAACTCACCATATGCGCGTATCGTCGGCATTGCGCTCGGCGAGGTCTACTACGAAACCGGCGATTATCAGCGGGCCATCCGTGAGTTCGAAGAACGCATGCCGTCACTCGGTCCGGACGCCGCCGAACGCGCCACCTTCCTCATTGCAGAATCCTACAACCAGCTCCGAGACACCGAAAACGCCATCATTTACTACCGGCGGTTTACGGAGGGAAATACGGATAGTCCATTCTACCACCGCGCGCTCTACGGCCTGGCGTGGAATTATCACTTCGAAGGTATTTACGAATGGGCGGAGGAGCATTTCGGGCTCGCCGCCGAAGCCAGTGACGAGGACTTCGCTGCACGCGCGAAGTACTACCAGGCTGTGAATCAGAAGTTGAACCGCGAGGAGCAGCGTTCGATTGAGACGCTACGAGACTTCCTCTTCCGGTGGCCCAATCATGAGCTCGCGCCGAACGCCCAGCTCGAGTTGGGCGTGACGCTCTACGGACAGCGGCAATGGCGCGAGGCGCACGAGGCGTTTGAGGAAGTAGCGCGCGCATATCCGGAGTCAGAGGTCGTCGGTGAGGCCCTGTATTACCGGGGCAACACGGCCATCGCGCTCGGCGATTTCGATGAAGCCTTCGCGCTCTTCGACGAAGCAGTTGCACAGGGGAATGCGCCGGAGGAGCTCACCGAAGAGGTACGATTCCAGCGCGCATGGCTCACGTATCGGACGGGCGATTATGGTGAAGCCGCCACGGCGTTCATGCGCCATTACGAGAACTTCCCTCGAGGCGATCGCGGTGGAGACGCGCTGTTCTGGGCCGCTGAGAGTCACTATCAGGTGGGCCGGCACAACCGCGCCGAGGAGCTGTTCCGCCGGTATCTGCGCGAGTACAGTAGCGGCCCTCATGTCGAAGCCGCACATTATGCATTGGGATGGACGGCGTTCAGGCAAGGCCGCTATCAGGATGCCGCTAACTCGTTTACCCGATTCCTGCGGAACTACCGGGGGTCGGATGAGGCCGTGCCGTACCGCGCCGATGCTCAGCTCCGCCTCGGCGACAGCTTCTACGCGCTGAGGCGTTACCAGGATGCCATCGGGGCGTATGCTCAAGCCGTCGAGGAAGGATCTGAGTATGCGATGTACCAGACGGCGCAGGCACATTACAACAGCGGCAACCCGGGGCGAGCCGTCGCCACACTGCGCCGGCTGATAGCTGATTTCGAGGACGGCGAATGGGTTGAAGAAGCGCTCTATTCGATCGGATACGTCCAGTTTCAGAATGAGATGTACGACGAAGCGATCGACACCTATCGGCAGCTGATCCAAGCTCATCCCGGCGATCCGCTCGCGGCGCGCGCTCAGTATGGAATCGGGGATGCCTACTTCAACTCCGGCCGCCTCGCTGATGCCGTCGCCGCATATCGGGTCGTGCTCGAGCGGTATCCGCAGAGCCCGTACGTCGCAGATGCCGCTGCCGGAATGCAGTACGCACTGTCCGCCGAGGGAGATGACAGGCGGATGGAGGCGGTCATCGACTCGTTCGCAGCGCAGAATCCGAACTCGCCCGTGGTGGCCCAGCTTCGCTTTCGCCAGGCCGAAGTCAAATATCAGAGCGGCCGCCGGGATGAAGCGCTCGGCGACTTCGTCGGCTTCACCGAAGCGCACCGCGACTCGCCGCAACTACCGGATGCGTTTTATTACATCGGTCGCATCCACGAGACAAACAACGCGCTCGATCGTGCAGCGACCAACTACGCTCATGTGCTCAGTATCAACCAGGCGTCGTCGAATGCATCGGATGCCGCGTGGCGCCTCGGCAACATCCACCTTTCCCAGAGCCGGTATCAGGAAGCACTGAGCGTCTTTCGGCAGATGGCGCAAACCCGGCCCAATGACCCGGCCGTCGTGGCCCGAGCTCGATACGGCGAAGGTGTTTCGCTCATCAATCTCGGCCGCACGCCCGAAGCCGAACGTCTGCTCCGCGACATCGTCGAGGCACGTGGCGATTCGCCTGACGCACTGCCCGCCATGCTCGGACTTGCGCGCGTATATGAGGAGACGGGCCGCGCGTCTGAGGCTGAACGTTTGTATCGCCGAGTGGGCGACGAAAGCCGCGACGAAATCGGCGCCGAAGCGCTGTATCGGCTGGGTGCGCAGCAGTTCAGGCGTAATGATATGCCGGCAGCCATTGAAACCTTCAGCCGCATCCCAACGCTCTTCCCCGGCTATGAAGACTGGGTCGCCCGGGCGTATCTGGCACAGGCACGGGCGTTCCGCGAGATCGGGCAGCACGGCGATGCGCAGCGGATCTACGAGCGCGTCGAAGCGGAATTCCGTGGCTCACCGTTCGCCGAAACTGCCACGCGCGAAAAGAATGCTCTCTAACGGCCGTCTTTCCACAGTTTCGCCCTTACGCGGCCGCCCTCAACTCATCTGCGAGATATGAACTTTCGTCATCTCATCCTCGGCTTCGCGGCGTCGCTCGTATTCGTCGCGGGCGCCGTGGCTCAGGACCAGGAAGAAGCGCCGGCATTGCCGGACATCGCACCGCGAACCGTGGAGATCCGCGGTCAGCTTGAGATCAACTTTCCCGCGCTGGAGCGGCAGCCGCTTGTCGGGTTCAACCCGCCGCCGCGCATCATCGATCTGACGAACCGTCTTCCATACATGGAGCCGTATCGGATCTCCGCGGCAGAACTTCCCGCCAGTCCGCTGCAGCCGCCCGAGCGTCTGCACATCGGGCAGTCGGGAATCCCGCGCCGTACAGGTCAGATCGAAGCCCGCGCCGGCAGCTACTTGTTGCGCCATGTCGATGCCCGGCTCGAGCACACCATTCAACCTGAGCTCGCGGTATCGGGGCGGCTCGTTTACCGCGGACACGATGGACACCAGCCGTTTGACTTCGAGCCGGATGCCCACTCAAGTACCGATTATATTGAAGGCGGAGCCGACTTCAGATTTCAGGCGCGTGGCTTGCGAGGGGGTGTGGGGATGGAAGGTCTCCACAGCGCGTACGACCTCTTTGGCGCCGCCGGTACTCGACAGACGCAGTCGATGCGCGACTGGCCATTGCGTAAAGGGCAGCAGTTGCGCGCCACGACGTGGCTTCACACCAACGAAGACGCGCCGATCGTGGGCTCGGCACAGCTAACACTCGATGGTGCGAGCTACGACACGAACATCTGCCGGGATAATGCGGCCAACTGTTCTGATGATGACTTCAGCCGCAACCTACGCACGTTCGGTGCATCGGGCTCGGTCGAGGTGCCGTTCAACCTGACCTCTATTCTCGCCGACGCCGAGTTCATGATGAGCGGGCAGGACCGTGCCGCCGTCGCCGGAACGGACATCATGACCGTGGACGCCGGTCTGGGCGGGCGCATCGTCACCAGAAATGGGGTGACCGTCTCCGCCATAGCGCGCATCTTGCACGAGAACTCCTCTACGCCAGAGGTCGACCGGTCGACGATCTACGTGTCGCCCGAGGTCCGGATCGACGTCTTCCCCGTCACGGGAGTGCAGATCTTCGCCGAGAACAAACCATCGGTCAGCCATCCGTCACTCGCCGAGATCCACCGCGAGAACCCGTACATCGTGGCGCAGCCGTTGCTCAGGCCGGAGGTTCGCACGGTCGACGCCCGCGCAGGCGTCCGCCTCTACCAGGGCCCCGCGACGATCGACGTCGGCGTGGGATACATGCAGGCGCCGGTTTATCGCTACTTCGAGTACGCTCCGCGATATCCGTACGCCGAAGGCTTCTCGTCCGTCAATTACGGCGAGGCCAACATCCTCACCGTTGGCGGCGAAGCCTCCTTCGCGTTCCGCGATCGGATGACGGCTACACTTGGCCTCGAATGGCGCAACGGCAGATTGAGCGAAGATGACGGTGATGTCGACATCCCGAATGTCTCGCCCATCACCGGACGCGCCATGTTCGCCGTTCCACTCCTCGATAACCGGATCACGCTGTCGGCAACGGGCCGCTATGAATCCGCCCGTTACCGCGATCGATTGGAAACGCGCGAGCTCGGTGACTACTTTGCCGTCGATGTATCGGGCGTTTACCGCATCAACCCGGTCATTGGGATTGTCCTGGCGGTCGAGAATATTAGCGGCGGCCATCTCGAACGCTGGGATCGATATCCCCAGCCGCCTACATTAATCTCCGGCGGTATGCGCATCTCATGGTAGTCGGGCGATTGTCTTCCCCCGCAAGCATGCACTATCTTGCCCGAAAACCAACCGCTTCGCGATAAATGGATTCCGATCTCCATCGGCGCCTCGCCGAGGCCTTCCCAGACATTCTTCGATCGCTTCTCGCAACCGGCCAGGCTGTGACTGTGCCGGGCCTCGGGCGCTTTCAGGTGACGCACGAGCCGAGTACGCATGAGGAACGGCCGGATGGATCTATCGTCCTGCACCCACCCACGGAGCGCATCACGTTCACCGACGAGAAGACCGGCCTATAGCATGTCGCAGCCCCTCATCCGCGAGCTTGCTACCCGTCTCCAGATCGACGAGGCGCGGGCGGCATCACTTCTGCATAGTTTCGTCGAGCAGCTACGTCGTCACGTCGACGGCGGCTCCGATGCGGTCATTCCCGGAATCGGCCGCTTCAGTAAAGCAGGTGACGGCATTTCTTTCGAGCCCGACCCCGCCCTCTCCACGGCCGTCAATTTTCGTTACGCCGGTCTCGAACCCATCGAGATCGAGTCGCAGGAACTGCCGGCGGCGTTCGAAGCACCACCCGCACCTCCTCCCGCCGTTGATGACCCGACTGAAGCCCCCGTTGACGCCGACGACTGGCTCGAAAGTGCGGGAATGGAATCCGAGGAAGAGCGTTTCGATGAGGCTCCTGCCGTTTGGGAAGAAGAGCGGGATGTAGAGGAGGCAGCGTCTGCTCCGGAGCAATTCGTTCCGCCGGTGCAACGCACCGAGTTTGACGCGGATGAGGATTTCGCTGATGAATCAGAGCCGGAAGTCGTCGAGATAGGAGACACCTCCATGCCGGCGCCCCGCTCCGGCAGCGACGAGCCGGATCGAGTAGAGAGAGCCGATCGGCCTGATCTCGCTCAGGATCCACAGCCCCTGCGTCCGCCTGCCAGACGTGCGGCGAGTGCACCGGAAGACGGCGATGAGGAACGTCGCCGACCGAAACCTTGGCTCATCGCTGCGATCATTGTTGTGATGGCGGGCGCCGCCGGGCTCTTCGTGATCCAGCAGGACACCTCGCCCGACGAAGTCACGTTCACATTTGACAATCCGCCGGCCTCGCAGCAGCCGGGTCCCACGCAAGCAGACGCGCCGCCTCCAACAGTCGAGGACGCCGCCGATGCCGAGCTGGACGAACCCGTCGACGAGCCGGCAGCAGAGGAACCCGACGTTGCCTCTGCCGAACCCGCCGCCACGCCAACTCCGCCGGAGTCTCCCCTTCGGGGTGAAGGGATTGACCGGTCTGTGAGTCGCTACACGCTCGTGGTGGGATCGCTGCAATCGGCTGCCGTTGCCGATGAAGTCGCAGAGGAGTGGCGTAACCGCGGCTTCCGCACCGATATTTTTTCGGAGACGGCCAATGGTGTCACCCGCTACCGCGTGGGCATCGGCCAGTTCGAAACCATAAATGCCGCCGATGCCGCGCGCTCGGGCGAGATCGCGTCACAACTTCCCGAAGGAACCTGGGTGTACCGATACCCGGCACGCTCATCTGAATAACCTTACCGCCTTTCCGCATCGTCATGTTATTTCTGTTGTTGCAAGACGTGAGCGGTCTTCAGCTGGAAACGCTCGAAGAAGCGCCGGCGCAAGAGTCGCTAACACTCCTCGACACCATCGTCATGGGTGGATGGGTTCTGATACCCATCTTCCTGCTGTCGATCCTTGCGATATATGTGTTCGTGGAGCGCATGATCACTACGCAGAAGGCCGCTGCTGATCCGGAGGCCGTCACGCGGACCATCCGTGATTACGTGCAGGCCGGTGACGTTCGAGGTGCGATCGCCTACTGTGAGTCTCAGCAGACGCCGATATCCCGAATTCTCAAACAAGGACTGGAGCGGCTTGGACGGCCGATCACTGAGATCCAGGATGCCGTGCAGGCTGCGGGCAAGCACGAAGCATTCGCACTCGAGAAACGGACCGACCTTCTTGCTTCTACGGCCGGTATTGCTCCGATGCTCGGATTCCTCGGTACGGTGACGGGTATGATCCGCGCTTTCCAGGAGATCCAGAACCTGCAGGGGAATGTCAACCCGAGCGTGCTTGCGGGCGGTATCTGGGAGGCTCTCATCACGACGGCGGTAGGGCTTGCCGTGGGTATTGTCGCGCTGCTGTTCTACAACTACCTGGTTACGCGCATCAGCCGCCTCGTGAACGACATGGAGCGCTCGGCAACTAACTTTATCGATCTGCTTCAGGAGCCCGTTCCGGCCCGCCGGCCGCACGAAGAGCGCGTCTATTGAGCCGCGACGTCATCAGGTACACTTTCACGCCTCACCATGTCGTTCGATTTCTCTACGTCGCGTAAGCCACTCGCCGCCTACTCACTGGCGGGCCTCACCGACATCGTGCTGCTGCTGCTCATCTTTTTCCTGTTGACGTCGAACTTCATCCCGCAATTCGGTATCCAGGTCAATCTGCCTGAGGCCGACACGTCGGCGCCGGCGCAGGGCCAGTTCCTTACGGTGGTGATCACGGAGGACGGCGAGTACTTTGTCGATCAGCGGCGCACCAGCCGCGAGAATCTGCTCGAGGCTATGCGGGAAGGTCGGGAGGGTCGGGAAGCCGTCGTCTTGCGAGCCGACCGACAAGCCACCGTCGAGCAGTTTGCTGCCGTCGCCTCCACAGCTCGAGCGCTGGATTTGCGCGTATTGATGGCAACGGAGCGAGACGATACCCGGCCCCAACGCTGACCTATCCGGTCCACCAGCTCCGGTCCAGGGAGCGATACTGAATGGCTTCGGATAAATGCTCGGTCTGGATGTCGGCCGAGCCCGCCATGTCGGCAATCGTGCGGCTGACTTTCAGTATGCGATCGTACGCTCGTGCGCTCAGGCCCAGCCGCGCGATGGCCATTTTCATGAGCTGCTGTCCTTCGGTACTGAGCGCGCAGTACTTACGAACCATGCGCGTGCCCATCTGCGCGTTGCAGTGAACGCCGGATGCGCCTTCGAATCTGCGCCCCTGCACGTGCCGCGCTTGCACCACCCGGACGCGGACATCCGCCGAGGGCTCACCGTCGCCGCGCCGGTTAAGTTCTTCGAACGGAACGGGCGTGACCTCGATGTGCAGGTCGATGCGGTCCATCAAAGGACCGCTGATCTTCGCGAGGTAACGTTGCACCTGTACGGGCGCGCACACGCACTCTCGCATCGGATCGTTCAGATGGCCGCACGGGCACGGGTTCATGCTGGCGACGAGCATGAAGCGGGCCGGATAACTCACTGTTGAGCGCGCTCGGGCGATGGTGATGCAGCCTTCTTCGAGCGGTTGGCGCAGTACCTCCAGCACCTGACGCTTGAACTCGGGCAGTTCGTCGAGGAAGAGCACGCCGTTGTGTGCAAGCGAGATCTCCCCGGGTGCCGGATTCACACCCCCGCCGCAGAGCCCGGCGTCCGAGATCGTGTGATGTGGTGATCGGAACGGACGCGTCGCTACGAGCCCCGCTTTGGCCGCCAGCTTCCCTCCCACCGAGTGGATCTTCGTCGTCTCCAGTGCTTCGTCAACCACCAGGGGAGGCATGATCGTGGGCAGACGCTGCGCCAACATTGTTTTGCCTGATCCGGGAGGCCCTACCAGCAGAACGTTGTGGCCGCCGGCTGCCGCCACTTCGAGCGCCCGCTTGACGTTCTCCTGACCACGAACGTCGGCAAAATCGACGGCATAGTGCCCGGCCGACTCGAACAGCGCCGATACATCTCGTCGGTACGGAGCGTGATCGTGCCCTGGGTACATCAACAAGCTGTGCGCATCCCTCAGGTGTCGGACCGGATAGACATTCAGTCCTTCGACGACGGCTGCTTCAGCCGCGTTGTCGTACGGAACAATGACGGCGTGCTTCCCCTCCTCCCGTGCGCGCATTGCCATTGGCAGTACGCCTTTTACAGGCCGCACCGTGCCGTCGAGTGCCAGTTCGCCCATGATGAAATACTGCCCCAGCACATCAGGCGTATAGCAACCGGACGCCGCTCCGATCATGCCGATAGCAATCGGCAGATCGAATGCCGCACCTTCTTTGCGGATATCTGCCGGCGCCAGGTTAATGGTGATGACGCCACGCGGGTTGGGCAAGCCGGTCGTGCGTAACGCGGCGGAGACGCGGTTGTGGCTTTCCCGCACGGCGCCGTCCGGCAGCCCGACCACGTGAAACTTGGGCAGACCATTACGAGCGTGGACCTCCACCTCAACGGGAAGCGCGTCCACGCCGATGGGGGTGCTACTCCAAACATGTGCCAGCATATCTTTCGCGAAGTCACGTTTGCCGCAAGACGCCTGAATTCGACGGCCGTAACCTTGCCTCATCACGAGCGAAAGTGGCTGTCAGACGCGGCAAAGCCTTCATGCTTGCTTATGGAGAAGTCCGCAGATAGCTTCCCTCACCATCCAAGCGCGGCCACATGACGTACGGTATCACAGGTAACACGACGAAAGACCAGCTCTGGGAACCGGCGGCTCGGCTGGTTCGCTGGATGATCGATGAGTCGATCGATTTCTGCATGACGCCGGAGGTCGCAGACGGCCTGCTCGAGCGCCTGCTTCTTACCGAGGCTGCGTGCCGCGAAGCACAGACCGATGACCTCGCCTCGGCCGCCGATATCATTCTCTCCTTCGGCGGCGACGGCACATTTCTGCATACGGCCCGTCAGGTTGCGGACCGCGGGACTCCCATTCTCGGCGTTAACATCGGGCGGCTCGGGTTTCTCGCCGGAATCGAGACGGAGCAGATGCAGGATGCCGTGCTCGCCATCGAAAGCGGCCGGTACGTGGTGGAGGATCGGTCATGCATCGAGGCCCTCGTCACCAATGGTTCGCGCACGGAGCGCCACTTTGCGCTGAATGAGTTCGTCATCGAGCGCAGCGGCCGCGCGGGTCTCGTCGCCGTTGATGTCGACGTAAACGACGTGCCGCTCAATAATTACTGGGCCGACGGCATCATCATCTCAACCCCCACCGGTTCAACGGCGTACTCATTGTCGGTCGGCGGGCCCATCGTGAGCCCCGGCGCGGAGGTCTTCGTCATTTCCCCGATCGCGTCCCACAGCCTTACCGTCAGGCCAATCGTTCTCGAAGACACCTGCCGCATTCACGCCCGCATCGACACCGAGAGGCAGGCGTTCGTACTCGCGGGTGACGGCGCGAGCACCGAGTACACGTCTGGCTCTGTCGATGTGATGTTCACGCGCGCCGACTTCGCCATCCGCGTAGTCCGTTTGGAGGATCAGCACTACTTCGATACGTTGCGCAACAAGCTGATGTGGGGCTTGCGGCGTCATCGTGACACCTCGTAAAGCGGGAAAAGAAGCGTTTTCACACAAGTTTGCCTGCCCCGTTGCGGCCATCTTTGGCAACGTAGTTGAAGTCCGGTTATTTTCCGCGCTGCACTTCTGCGCTTTTAACGTAATTCAACTGTGGATATGGCCAAGAATGATCAGTACGATGTCGTCGTGATCGGAACGGGACCAGGTGGCTACGAGACGGCTATCCGGGCCACGCATCTCGGTTTCAAGACAGCGGTCATCGAGAAGGATAAGCTGGGCGGCGTCTGCCTGAACGTCGGCTGTATCCCGACCAAGGCGCTGTTGCGTAGCGCCGAAGTGCTTGAAGACGCGCGCAATCTGGATTCGTACGGACTCGAGCTTAAGGGTGAGGTTGCGCCCAAGTTTGACAAGGTCATCGAGCGGAGCCGCGACGTGGCGGGCAAGATGAACAAGGGTGTCGAGTTCCTGATGAAGAAGAACAAGATCGACGTCATCTACGGCCGCGCACGTGTCGCCGGCAAAGGCAAGGTCGCGATCGAGCCTTCCGAGAACATGGACGGCGAGAAGATCGGCGAAAAGCGTGAGGTCAGCGCAAAGCATATCATCATTGCCACCGGTGCGCGCTCACGGGAGATCCCGCCCCTGCCGGTCGACGGCAAGAAGATCATCGCGTACCGCGAAGCCATGCTCCAGAAGACGGCGCCGAAGCGCCTCGTCATTTGCGGCGCCGGCGCGATCGGTGTCGAGTTTGGCTACTTCTACCACAACATGGGCACGGAA
>CBFGYX010000036.1:0-10680 GCA_965653075.1 uncultured bacterium | reverse complement strand
GTTTTCTGCTGGCGTCAATCAGCGAGGTCTACGGCGACCCGCTGATCCATCCTCAGAAAGAAGATTACTGGGGGAACGTCAACCCCGTCGGCCTTCGCGGCGTCTACGACGAGGCCAAGCGCTTCGCCGAGGCCATCACGATGGCGTACAACCGGTATCACGGCGTCGAGACTCGTATCGTGAGGATCTTCAATACGTACGGCCCCCGCATGCGTCTCGACGACGGACGCGCGCTGCCCACGTTCATGTCGCAGGCGCTTCGCGGCGAGCCGCTTACCGTGTTCGGGGATGGAAGCCAGACGCGTTCGTTCCAGTATGTCGACGACCTGATCGAGGGGATTTATCGGCTGTTGATGAGTGAGGAAGTCGAGCCGGTGAACATCGGCAACCCTGACGAAATCACGATCCGCGAGTTCGCCGAAGAGGTTATCTCGCTGACGGGCAGCCGGAGCACGCTCGTTAACGAGCCGCTGCCGATGGACGATCCAAAGGTTCGGCAGCCCGATATCTCGAAAGCGAAGCGCGTTCTCGATTGGGAGCCACGCGTTCCACGTTCCGACGGACTCAAGCGGACGCTTACTTACTTTGAGGATCGTCTCGATCACGCACCGGTATGAATCCGGCCGCGTGAACCCGCCGTATGCTGGCTGGTATGAAAACCACGCCGGTTGATAACGCCCTGCATCGTAATGCACTCGCACACGATGCAGCCTTCGCACACGGCGTGATGACCAGTTGAGGCCACTTAAGACGCACCACTACAGCAGGCCGTGAATCAGTTCCAATCCTGGTACAGGGTACAGCCGAAGGCCATGAAGGCCCTGCTGACGATCAACGTCGCGGTGTACGTGCTGTGGGCGTTGATCCTGGTACACATCCCGGCCGTCCGGGCGTTTGTCTACAATTTCGTAGCGCTCAATCCCGAAGTACCGCTGATTCTGTTCCGGCCGTGGCAGCTGGTTTCGTACAACTTCATCCACCTCGGCGTCGGCTTCTTTGGCTTCCTGCACCTTGCCTTCAACATGTTATGGTTGTACTGGATAGGCAAGGAGTACGAGGAACTGAACGGAAGCCACCGATTGTTGTCGATTTATCTGCTCGGCGGACTTGGCGGCGGATTGCTGACGGTATTGTTCTATTCGCTGGCGCCGGGCTCGGTCATCGTTCACGGCGCCTCGGCATCCGTACTCGCCGTCCTGATGGCGGTCGCCATCACGTACCCACATAAGAGCATCGCGCTGCTCTTCATCGGCACGGTGCGTCTCATCTGGGTCGTCATCGCTTTCCTCGTGCTCGACCTCCTGTTTATCGCCGGCAGTTCGACCGCAGTCACCGCACACGTCGGCGGCGCCTTGACGGGGTACCTTTTCGCAAAGGCCGAGGCCGGCGGACGAGATCTTTCGTCGTGGACGTTGCCGCTGCTTGGTGAACGCCGTTCAAGCCGCTCACGAGGTAAAGCCAGAAAGCCCGATGGCTTCTTCGAGCGCGTTGGATCATGGCTTGGCGGCCAGGAGCCAGAGGAAGCTCGCATCGCCGGGCGCATCGGCCAGGCGCCACGTGATAATGAGCCGGCAGCGCCGGCAGCGAAAGCCGACGACATCGATCGCATCCTCGACAAAATCAGTGAGCGCGGGTACGAATCGCTCACGGCTGAGGAGAAACAGGTCCTTTACGAAGCAAGCAAACGCTGATCGTGCCGGTGCGTCGAATCGTCACGCACGTCTGGGCGGCTGTCTGCACGGTCGTCAGCATCCTCTTTCTGCTGGGCTATCTGGCTTACTACGGTTATCCCGGCCGACTGTGGTGGGTCGAGTTGCTTGCGGTGGCACTTCCCGGCATCGCCGTCGTCGCGCTGGTTTGTCTCATCGTCTCCGTTCCAGCACGGCGCTGGCGCGAAGCATCGGCCATGGCCGTCGTACTTTTCCTGATGCTGCTACGGCACGCGCCGTGGGATCGGCGGCCGAATGATCATCTACCCGCCGACGGCGACCTCGTCATGATGACATTCAACGTGCCGCGGTGGTGGGGGTTGGAGATGGACGCGAAGACTTCTGAGATGCAGCAGTTCATAGGCGAGGTATCGCCGGACCTCCTCGCGCTGCAGGAGGCGGGCATCGTTCTTCCCGAAGCCGGTGACCGCGTCGCCGCAGCACCGTACGTCGCCGTACTCATCGACTCGCTCGGATATCGCCCCGACGGTTGGGCAACGGCCCGCAGGCCTTTCAGCACACCGCAGGCCGTACTCGGCCATGTGCCTTTTACTGATAGCGAGCAGGTCGAACTCAGACATCCCGAAGATGAAGGAGACGACGCCGTCGGCGCAACCGTTGTCTCCCGCGTTCGATTTACCTGGCAGGGAAGGGAGACCGTACTCTACAACATCCACCTGCGGACCTACGGCCGAGACAAGCCCTGGAAAGAAATCGAGCCCGAGCCGTTCTCGGCAGACTTCTGGCTTCGCTACCTCCGCCAGTACAGGCTTGCCTACCGAGTACGCAACTGGGAGGTCACGCGCATCCTCGAAATGATCGAGGCCGAAGACGTCCCGGTCATCATCGCCGGCGACCTCAACAGCACCCCTAACAACCTCGTGTATCGCCGCCTGGCCGACGGCCGCCAGGATGTCTTCCGCAGAGCGGGCAGGGGGTGGGGCATGACCTATCACAACCGCCTGCCCGTCGTTCGAATTGATTTCATCCTCGTCGGCCCCGAGTGGGATGTCGTCGATGCGTACGTTCCACGTGTCTGGCTGTCCGATCACCGGCCCGTCGTTGCGCGCATGCGGTGGAACGACGGGAGCCTTTCAGATACAGAGCCGTAACAGCGGCGAAATTTTCGGAGTAAACTGTACGAAACAATAATGCAGCGCCCACGCCGCGTCTCTCGTCCCGTCCAAGTCGGTTCCGTTCAAGTTGGAGGCGGAGCCCCCATCTCCGTCCAGTCGATGACGGTCTCGAAGACGCACGACGTCGAGACCTCGCTGAGTGAGATCAACGCCCTCGCCGAAGCCGGCGCGGATATCGTTCGGGTGGCCGTACCGCGCCCCGAAGATGTAGAAGCCCTGCCCGATATCGTACAGGGCAGCACCGTGCCCATCGTTGCCGATATCCACTTCAATTATCAGTATGCACTCCGCGCCATCGAAGCCGGCGTGGCGAAAGTCCGCATTAACCCCGGCAACATCGGCAAGGAAGAGTGGGAGCGGGAAGTGCTGCTCGCGGCCAAGGATGCCGGCGTACCCATCCGGATTGGCGTTAACTCGGGCTCGCTCGAGAAAGACATCATGGATAAGTACGGTTATCCGCAGCCCGAGGCGCTTTTTGAAAGCGCGATGCGCCATGTCGAGATCTGCGAGAAACACGACTTCAAGGACGTCATCATCTCGGTGAAGCACTCGGACGTCTTCTTCATGATCCAGGCATATCGCCTCCTGGCCGAACGTACCGATTACCCGCTGCACCTCGGCGTCACCGAGTCGGGCTCGCTCCAGGCCGGCAGCATCAAAAGCTCGATCGGCATCGGCTCACTGCTCGCCGACGGCATCGGAGACACGATCCGCGTCTCGCTGGCCACGCAGAGCATTCACGAAGTCGAAGTCGGGCACCAGATCCTGAAGTCGCTGCGCCTCGGTCGGCCGGGTGTCAACATCATCGCATGCCCCACATGCGGCCGGCTGGCGGGAGACCTTTTCACGGTTGTCAACGAGGTCGAAGCCGCCGTCAAAGCCGCCAAGTTTGATAAAGACCTCAACGTGGCGCTGATGGGCTGCGCGGTGAACGGGCCTGGCGAGGCCGCCGGCGCAGACCTGGGCGTATCGCTTGGGCGAGGCCGCGCGCACCTCTTCATAAAAGGACAGATCGTCCGCACCGTCCCCGAAGATCAGATCGTCGAAGCGGTCCTCGAGACGATCCGTAATTGGGAGGAAGACGAGACGGTAGACGAACATGCCCCGGCGTCGGTCGCTGACTGAGTCGGGGGCTGGTTTGGGGAGAAGCCGGGGGTTTCGGCGTGACTCTCCCAGGCGGTGTGCACCCGGATGGTCATAGCGCCGCTTCTCCGGGCGCGCGTGTTCCTGATCCTATCGCAACAAGACCCGAAAGTCGCTGCTCAATTCTGCGGGTGCCACGGGTTCCGGGCCACTCAGCTTGTCGGCTCGAGCAGCAAGTCAAAGACGTGCTGAACGTGCTTCCGCAGGTCGCGCCGATCGACGATCATGTCGACGAAGCCTTTCTCCAGCAGGAACTCCGAACTCTGAAAGCCCTCCGGCAAGTCCTGTCCGATCGTCTCACGGATTACCCGTGGTCCCGCGAAACCAATCAGCGCACCGGGCTCAGCGATATTGAAATCGCCCAGCATCGCAAACGACGCTGTAACGCCGCCGGTTGTCGGGTTCGTAAGGAGTGAGATATAAGGGAGACCTTCCTCACGGAGGCGTGCGAGGTGAGCGCTCGTCTTTGCCATTTGCATCAGACTCAGCGCGCCCTCCATCATCCGCGCCCCGCCACTCTGCGAGATGATCATCACCGGCGTTTTGTGCTCGAATCCGCGCTTAATGGCCCGAGCAATGATTTCGCCTACCACCGAACCCATCGACCCGCCGATAAAGGAGAAATCCATCGACGCGATCGAGACGCGGTGTCCACCAATTGTGCCCGTTGCCGCGCGCGCCGCGTCGTTCAGCTTCGTCTTGCCGATGGCTGCGTCAAGTCGCTGAGCGTAAGGCTTCCGATCGGTAAACGACAGCGGATCGCCCGAGGTCAGGTCGGTGTCGTGCAAATCAAAGCGGCCGTCGTCAAACAACAACTCGAAGTAGCCCAGGCTATCCATCCGGAAGTGATGCCTGCACTTCGAACACACGCGGAGGTTTTCCTGATAATCGCGCCGGTTGAGAATCTCTCCACATGCCGGGCACTTTACCCATTGCCCGGCAGGTGTATCGTTCTGATCCCGCTTATCCGTCAGGATGCCTGCCTTCTTGCGTTTGAACCAACTCATGGCCTATGCCTGTTCTGATGGATGTGGAGCTGGACAAACTCCATAGCCTCAAAAGATAGCGATATTAAAACGGTAACTTCTCGAAAGCGGAGCGAATCGGCTTCATTGCCACGAACTCACGCAGATACGTAGGCTCCAGCGAATCGAGGTCGGCCAGGTGTCCGTCCTTCCACATCCTGTAGCCGATCGTTCCAATTGCGATCGCATCCAGCGGGATGTCAACCGTCCGGTCAAGATCCCGGGGTTCAATGTGCTCTGCCAGCTTTGCCGCCCCGTCGCCGAGGAACCACCGCCTCCGTGCAGGAGGCAATCGCTCCGAAAACACCTCCGCCGAGGTCGCCACCGGGTCGATAATCGCCTCCAATCGGCGCCCCTCCGTTCGGAAAGCGGCCGCGAAAACATCGGCACGACGCGCGTCGATACACGGCACGATGAGGTCGTCTTCAGACGCAAACGCGAGGGCGGCGTGTGCCATCCCTTCGAGCGTTGATACAGCCACAATGTCGGCGTCCACCGCAAACGCCAGGCCCTTCGCCGTACTCAGACCGATCCGTAGGCCGGTATACGAGCCCGGCCCCGCCGACACCGCAATCACATCGAGTTGAGACGGCGACCAGCCCAGCAACGCGAGCAGAGATTTTATGCTCGGCGCAAGAAGCTCAGCCTGTCGCCGGGGAGCCGACACATACGTCGACGCGACGATGTCGCCGTCTTCAAAAAGCGCGATGCTACCGGCGTTCAGAGCGGTATCGATAGCAAGTAACTTTTCTGACATCAAATACGAGCGAAGTGAGGGCTGCTGAACGTAGAACGCGTGGGATTGATTCGGCGCGGCCTTATCGGGGATCCCCTTACGTCCTCCTAATGGTTCGCCCATCCTTGACTCTCATAGGCTCGAACGTATTTTATCGAACCGCTTCCACAAGTGCGGCCGGCACGTCCGTCGCGGCGGTGCCGGTAAGTTCGAAAAATCGGCTCAACGGAGGCTTTCGACTGGAGAAAGCCCCTGCTAAACAAGGGCATCCCGAGCATGAAAGATAACATCATGCGATCGTCGGGCCGACATCACTCACACGCTGCAAGCATGGAGGAACCCTATGAAGGTATACGATGCTGATCACGTCCGGAACGTAGCCCTTGTTGGGCATCAGGGTAGTGGCAAGACCTCGCTTGCCGAGGCAATGCTCTACGCCAGCGGAGCCATTGATCGCCGTGGAACCGTCGAAGAGGGCACCACGGTCAGCGATTATCATGAGAGCGAGCGTGAACGGCAGATGTCGGTCTTCACGTCGCTGCTCCATGCCGAGTGGAAGGGCCATAAAATCAATATCCTGGACACACCCGGGTATCCGGATTTCGTCAGCGAGGTCATCGCATCGCTCAAGATCGCCGACACCGCCGTCTTTACGATCAAGGCGTCTGAAGGTGTGCAAGTGGGCACCGACCTCGCATGGGCGTATGCCGAGCGCACGAACACGCCGGCCATGTTCGTGATCAATCAGATCGAGACGGCGCATGAGAACTTCGATCAGTTGGTTGACGAGTTAAAGACCCGCTTCGGACGCGGTGCAACCATCGTCCAGTATCCGGTAAGCGACCGTGCACTCGTCGACGTTGCCGTCATGAAGCAGCTTTCGTACCCGCCCGGTGCCAGAGAATCAGACGTTGCCGACGTACCGGCCGAGCATCGCGCCCGCGCCGAGGAACTACACAATGCCCTCATTGAGGACATCGCCGAGAACGACGAAGGGCTTATGGAGCTGTACTTCGAGAAAGGAGAACTTTCCGAAGCCGAACTCCGCAAAGGCCTGCGCGAAGCCATCATCAAGCGTCAGCTCTTCCCCATCTTTGTGACCAGCGGTGCCGAGATGATCGGCGTCGGACGATTGATGAGCTTTATCGACTTCGTGCTGCCGTCGCCGAAGGAGATGCCACCCGCCGAAACCGCCGCCGGCGACCGCGTCGTCGCGGATCCGTCGGGCGACCCGCTGGCGTTTGTATATCGCACGATGGCCGAACAGCACGTCGGCGATTATTCGTTCTTCCGTGTCTATTCCGGGACCCTGCGACAGGGGATGGATCTTGAAAACGCACAGACGAATGTTACGGAGCGTCTTGGCCAGCTATACTCAATCAACGGACGTGAGCGGGATGCCGTCGACCAGATGGTCGCGGGAGATATCGGCGCGCTGGTGAAACTCAAAAACACCAACGCCAACGATACGCTCCGTTTGAAGGGGTCGAACGTGGTGATCAAGCCGATCGAGTATCCTGAGCCGCGATACGGAGCGGCCATCCGCCCCGCCAAGGATGGCGACGAGGACAAACTTGCCGAGGGATTGCATCAGATCGTGGCAGAAGATCCTGCGCTCGTCATCTCGCATGATCAACACCTTAAGCAGATGGTGCTGAGCGGCCAGGGTGAAATGCATCTTGAGATCGCGAAATTCAGGCTCAAGAATCGCTACAACGTTGATGTCGAGTTTTACCGCCCGAAGGTCGCCTATCGCGAGACGATCCAGGGGCAAGCACGCGCGTCGTACCGGCACAAGAAACAGACGGGCGGCGCCGGTCAGTTTGCCGACATTTCAATGCTCGTTGAGCCATTCGAAGGCGAGTATCAACCGTCGGCTGACATCAAGGTCCGATCGCAAGACACGCTCCAAACCGACTGGGGCGCGAGGATCCATTTCGTCGATGCCATTGTCGGCGGCGTGATCGACATGCGCCGGTTCTCGGGTGCTATCCAGAAAGGTGTCCTCGAGGCAATGCAGGATGGACCCGTTGCTGGATATCCCTGTGGCGACGTTCGTGTCGTCGTGTTCGATGGGGGAATGCACGCGGTCGACTCAAACGACGCCGCGTTTAAAACAGCGGCGCGGCATTGCTTCCGCGAGGCGTTCCGCGACGCACAGCCTGTTATCCTCGAGCCTGTTTACGACGTCAGGATTACCGTTCCTGAGGCTTTTGTCGGCGATGTGATGGGCGACCTCAACACGCGGCGAGGCCGTATCCAGGGGATTGAAGCCGCGGGTGCGTTCCAGCAGATCGTGGCGCAAGTGCCTGAAGCCGAGATGTATCGGTATTCAACCGTGCTTCGGTCGATGACCCAGGGAAGGGGTCTTCATTCATCGACGTTCTCGCATCACGAGGCCATGCCGCGCCACGTGCAGGAGAAGCTCATCGAGGAGTCGGCCGATCTCGAAGAGGCCTGACGATGCTGTCACGGTAAAAGTAAAGGGAGGTTCGATCGCCGAGCCTCCCTTTTCATCTCCGACGGTACGTACCGAGACGGCGTCTTAGCATTTGATCGACGGACCACGCGCCGCTTCCTGCGATATAGAGGAAGATTGAACCGAGCAGCATCGCCCAGTCGGTGCGCATCGCGTGCGCCATGCTCCAGAAGCCGTATTCTGAGACGTCCGGCGTAGCTAACGGGCCGAATCCCTGGCCGAGCAATATCGGAATCTTGGTGGTGACGATGGCGCCAACCATGATGACGGCCAGGGGGACCACCGCCTGCCGCGTGTAGAAGCCGATCAAAACCATTGCGCCGGCCACCACCTCAATCGCGCCGACGCCATATCCCATGATATCAGGCACCGGAAGGCCGATCTCAGCGAAGCGGCCTGCTCCGCGCAGTACCGGATAAAGGAATTTTTGAACTCCCTCGCTCAGAAACACGGCGCCAACCATCAGGCGGATTATCGGCACCGCGATCCAGGCTTGCTTGGCGCGATCTGAGGCAACGAGCATCGAACAATGTGATAGGTAGCACTGAGCATCGACGTCACCCGGCGGCGCGCCTCCGCCAGGTTTGCAGCCGTCAACGTGGGTGAGAATACGACCTCACCGTCAACGAGCCCGGGAGACGGTCGTGAAGATGATGTATCCTGTCGCGGCGACTCTCCGCTCGCAGGGCCACGACGATCTACGCACTCATCATCACGCCTTCAAGCGCCTTGCGGAGATCCGCAAGTTCTTGCTTCAGGGTGGCGATGAAACCGTCGATTCCATCCGTCCGGCCGCTTCGCGCGGCTTGCTCAACGACGAAGGCCGCGTCTGCGCTTCGATGCGCCCGCAGGTTACCGAGACTTCCTTTCAGTGAGTGTGCAGCCCGCTCGAGTTTCTTGACGTCGTTCTCGACAACTGCGGCATCGATCGCGGCAAGTTCCTCTGGATACGTGTCCAGGAAAAGCTCGGCGAGCTCGACCACCAGCTCCATATCATCTCCGACGAGCTCCAGCAGATCCTGGAGGTCAAATACGTACTTGTTCATAGCGTCGGTTCGCTTAACTCCGGAAAGTGATGTTGATCGTCAGGTGCTACATCGGATAAGGCTTCGTAGAACTCATCCATCATGATGGGTTTCGAGATATAGCCGTCCATTCCCGCCGCGATGCAGGCTTCACGATCTCCTTGCATTGCCCGTGCGGTCAGCGCGATAATCGGCGTGCGCGGTCGTGACATGGCTTGCTCCTGCTGCCGAATCAAAGCGGTCGCTTCGAGCCCATCGAGCTCCGGCATCTGAATATCCATGAGAATGGCATCGACGTCCCCCAAGGAATGTGCTTCGACCGCTTCTCGGCCGTTGTTGACTACCTGAACGGTGTGCCCTGCCTTCTCGAGCAATTTCATTGCCAAACGCTGGTTGACACGGTTGTCCTCGGCCAGGAGGATCTTCAAAGATTGCATCGGAGGCGTGGCCACCGGCGAAGTCACGATCTCGGCCACACGATCATCATCCAGACTGCCCACCAGGACCTCGGTCATGGTGTCCAGAAGCTCCGACTGTGTAAACGGCTTCATCACGTGCGCCCCGATGCCAAGCCGGTGACACTCATCACTCATGCCATGATTCGTGGCAGAAGTCAGCAGGATGATGGGAAGCTGATCGGGGGTCCAGCGCTCTCGAATATGCTCGGCAACCATCAGGCCGTCCATTCCGGGCATATGGTAGTCGAGCAGAACGAGTCCGAAAGGCGAGGTTTCATCCTCTTCGGCAGATAGGAGGGCCAGAGCCTCCGTGCCACTCGCCGCGAGCGTCGGCCTCATATTCCAGTTCTGCGACAGCTCTTCCAGTACCCGGCGGTTCGTGTCGTTGTCATCCACAACCAGCACGCGCAGTTTATCGAGCTGTACAGGGGGCACAGGTGTTCTCGGGATGGCTAGTGCCTGATCAACGCCAAATTTAGCCGTAAAGTGGAAGGTGCTGCCCGTGCCTTCGTGGCTGTCTACCCAGATGCGGCCACCCATGAGCGACACCAGGCGCGATGAAATCACGAGGCCCAGCCCCGTGCCGCCATATCGCCGTGTTGTCGATGAATCCGCCTGTTCGAACGCCTCGAAAATCCGTTGTTGTTGTTCCTGGCCGATGCCGATGCCCGTGTCGCGAATGCTGAAGTGAAGCTCCACGGCATCGTCAGCATCCTCCCGTACCTCTACTTTCGCAATTACATCTTCCTTGCTGCTCGACGACGCGTTCTCAACCGATGCCACAACCTCTCCGGTATCGGTGAACTTGATCGCATTTCCAACGAGGTTGACCAGAATCTGGCGGAGTCGTTCGGGGTCGCCGATTAGATGATCTGGGTGACAATGCTGCGGCGGCGGGTCTCGTCGCAGACGCGACTCATCCGGGAAAAGCTGGCGGATGAAGCGCGGCTTAAAGAAGAGGCTCAGGCG
>CBFGYX010000035.1:0-10820 GCA_965653075.1 uncultured bacterium | reverse complement strand
CTCTCGTATCATCGCTCGCGAGACCGTGAAGGCACTCAGAAAAGACGTGACCGCCAAGTGTTATGGTGGTGACATCTCACGGAAGAGAAAATTGCTCGAGAAGCAAAAGGAAGGGAAGAAGCGGATGAAGCAGGTCGGCCGTGTCGAAGTGCCGCAAGAGGCGTTCCTCGCCGTCCTCTCGGTGGATGACTGACGCCGGTGCATGATGAGCAGAGGACGTCTGTCTGCAATGCCTTGTGCCGCTCGCTGTCTGGCTGCACTACTGGTTGTCGTTGTTGGCTACGGCGCGGAGACAGCTACCGCACAAGACCTCGCTGAGTACTATAGGCAGCTCTGGTTCAGGGAGAATGCCGAACGCATCCTCGAGCGCCGCGGCATGCGGGTCGAGCCGATGGATGCCGATCACCTGGTATCAGATTCCGACTCAATCCGCTGGAAGCTCGATCTGGCACCGCTACTCGAACGGCGTCCGGTCAACGTTCCACTCATTGACGTCAGCTCGTTGGCGGCCGTCCGTCGACTCGAGCGGCCGGTGTACGAAGACCGCTTCGCCCGCATCCCGAGATCATATCTTGGCAGCAACAAGATCGCGCCGATGGATACCTCGCTGACGATCGAACTGCGGGCGCGAATGGAGTATGCCTTCGGTACGCCGACCGTTCTGCTCGGAGATTACCAGACATCGCAGCGAAACCAGGAGCATATCCAGTTCGAATACTGGTTCCTCGTCAATGACACGATCCCGCTCATCGTGATGGACGTGAATGGGCCGTTCGAACGCGGCCTGGTGTTTGCAACTCACGCACAATACCGCGAGCTTCTGCCGGATTTAAAGCAGTTCTTCTCACGGAGAGTTACGGCGATCGAACGTCGACGGCATTTTGCCGATTACTATTACAACGAAGCCGACGGCCGGTGGTACGTTACAGGCTACAACGGATCTCGATTCGTTCTGAGGCGCATCTCGCGTCCTAATCTCGACCTTGGCCGTCCGAGCCCGGAGATGCTCCGTTGAGGCCATTCAACCTGGAGAAAGTTGGTTAAGTCAGCCCTTAGCAGCTCAAACAAGAAGTCGCGTAAGGCGCGAGCTCGGAAAAAGGATACGCGGATAGATCGCGAGAAGGACGCGAAGCGAAAGAAGGGGCCCAAGAAGGGGCCTGTCCGCGAATGGGTGGATGCGCTGGTGTTTGCGCTCATCATCATGCTCATCGTGCGGACGCTGTTCTTCGACCTCTTCCGCATCCCGACGCCGTCAATGGAGAAGAACCTGATGGTTGGGGATTACCTTTTCGTCTCTAAGGTCAATTACGGCACCCGCACGCCTATCAGCATCGGTATTCCGTTCACGCAGGTATATTTGCCGGGCGTGCAGATACCGTTCACACGGCTTCCCGGATTTTCGTCGGTCGATCGCGGCGATAACATCGTTTTTAATTACCCTCCGGAAGACAAGCCCATCGACCGCAAGATGCATTACATCAAACGCGTCGTCGGTTTGCCGGGGGAGGAGCTGTCCATCGAGAACAAAGTCATCCACGTGGACGGAGAGCCGCTGCCGCTGCGGCCGGGCATGCAGCAGAACTGGGACGTCGTCAAGCGAGATGCGCGCGTACGGCTGTCGACGGCCGCTCTCGAGGCGATCGGTGTGACCGAGACGCGACAGACGTCCGACCCCGCGATTGTCCGTATCGTGGCCACGGAGGAGGCGGTGGAGGAGATCCGGCAGTGGGCGTGGGTCGAACGCGTCGACCCGTATCTGGCACCCGGCAACGTTGGCTATAGCGATCTCATGTTCCCGGCCGGCATGGGCTACACGCCCGATAACTATGGTCCCGTGCAGATTCCGGCGCGCGGCCGGAGCGTCGTATTGAACGACTCCACGTGGCAGTTTTTCGGGGATGTCATCGAGCAGTATGAAGGCGTGAGTGTTACGCGGAATGCCGAAGGCGCCTTCATCATCAACGGCTCACCCGCTCAGGAGTACGTCTTCACCCAGGACTACTTTTTCGTGATGGGCGATAACCGCGATAACTCTGAAGACAGTCGATTCTGGGGCTTCGTGCCGATGAATCACGTGGTCGGCAAGGCGCTGCTCATCTACTTCTCATGGGATGCCCAGCGAGGGATGCCGCGGTTCAGCCGCATTCTCTCCCGGATCCGCTGAAGTACCGGGTACCCCACTGTTGGCTGCGTCCTCCCGACGACGATTCAGCGGGAGGCACGCAAGCGGTCGAAATGAGTCTGCTGCGGTGTGCCCGGCTCAACCTCCCAAGGATTTGACGGGAGCTCAATCTGCTTGAGGATCGGATACCGCTTCTTGTAATCGAAGGGGTGAGGATGACCTTCGGGGTCATCACCAATCACCAGCACCATCGTGCCGGGCCTGATGATGCGGCCCGTGCGTGAGTTCACGTTTACGGTGCCGGTGGACGTCTCCCACGCATCCGCCCATTCGTAAATCCAGCGAGCATCCGTGTCGATAAGACGCACACATCCACGGCTCGTAGGTCCGCCGGTGGGGAAGGCATACTGATGGATGTGAATGCCGCGCGCATCGTGGAAGTTGAACACCCAGTACATCTCCCACGGCTCGTCCGGCGGACTCAGGGACGATACGCGGTACTCTTCCTTCCAGTTGAAATTAAACCGGCCGTTCGGCGTCGGATACTCTTCCGCGCCGGTGTTTACGACACCCCATCGCTCCAGTCGCCCGTATTCGTACGCGGCCCAAGCCTGCACGCTCTTGTCGATGATGAACACTTTGTCGAGATCTCGCGCGCCCGCGTAGTAACGAGGGAAGGGCGAGTACGCGCGGAAGTCAAGCTCGAAGTCGGTAGGCACTACGAGCGTATCGCCTACCGAGAGCTCCTGCAACAAGACGCGATTCAACAGCTCGACAAGCTTGGATCGGCGCATGCCGAGATCCATGTCTCCTTCACCGATGAAGTGATACATCGCGTTCCGGGCCAGGACGCTGTTGCCGCGACTGTTATCGAGCACGTAGTAATCGTAATAGACTTCCGGTAGCTCTTCGAGCTCGCCTCGGTACTCTGTCAGAACCGCCTCGATTTCGGTCTGATTGATAAAGCCCTGTCCGTTTGCCGACTGCGTAAATCCAATCGCAAACAGCCAGACGAGGGCGCTGACGGTCAAGTAACGGAAGCTTATAAGCACGGTACGGATCGGTCTTGCCTGA
Source organism: uncultured bacterium (assembly GCA_965653075.1). Lineage (GTDB taxonomy): Bacteria > Bacteroidota > Rhodothermia > Rhodothermales > CAZKDQ01 > CAZRTY01. Next base: position 7,624 of record CBFGYX010000035.1, on the reverse strand, counting down.
GGAAATGATTTGCCGACTCACGACTCAGATATCGGCTGAGTTTCTGTAATAACAATGCAGGCCTGCAGATTACCGGAATGGTTACTCCCTCGGCCGCTTATACGAGCTTAAACGCCCCTGCATGCCAGCTTTCTGCGGCCGGGCGTAAGAGGCCGGCATGGCGTAGATCTCCGAGTGTCTGAGCCGTGAGATCATACACCGGCGTGGATCCAGAGACGGATTTTTCGGCAGCAGCCTGGCGAAACTCTGCACGGCTCGCCATCTGCACACCATCGTCGGCGGCGTAAAAAACGTTAAGCGACGTGTCCCATCCAAAACCAATTTCGTCGGAGAGCGACTTCAGCACGCGAATGGACTTGTCGATGCCGCATCCCGAAATATCTCCAGACGGGATGTGTGCGCCGATCACGACGAACCGATTGTCAACGACTGCAGCCTCTCCCGACACACGGCGTCCGTGGGACGACCAATCGGTGAAGAAGGCCTCGAGTTCATCAGTAACCTGAGCTACCTCGCTGTCTGAAAGGTCGCGGTCGAGTCCGTAGATCCACACCCGTGAGCTGTCGGGCAGACTTTTCAGGAAATCGGTTGCCGTGGCATTTCTGAAAGTATCAGACATCGTCAATCTTAAGCTCTTCGATACGTAATTCAGCTTTCTCCAATTTCTCCATGCACACCTTCGCGAGCTGCACGCCCTCCTCGTACGCTTTGAGCGAGGATTCGAGATCAAGTTCATCGTTCTCGAGCGCGCCGACGATGTCTTCGAGTCGTCCAATGGCGTGTTCGAACGAGAGCTCGCTCGGCGTTACGTTTGTATCTGACGTCGTCATAGCCGGTTTTTCTCGGGCCTCATGTTTGCGGGCCTCATGTTTTTGGGCCTCATGTTGAGCAGGATGTTGGAAGGCGCTTGTTAACGGCTCACACTATGCCTGGATCCTGGATCGGTGAGGGCTCTAATTTGTAGATTGGGGCTCCCACACATCAGTTGACGAAAGGTAAATGGATCTCAAGCTTAACGATAAGGTCGCCGTCGTGTCGGGCGGTAGCCGTGGAATAGGGAAAGCCATCGCGATGACGCTGGCGGCCGAGGGCTGTGATGTGGCGATTTGTGGCAGGACGAAGGAGGACCTCGACGCAACATCGCGCGAAATTACGGAGGCGACGGGCCGGGGTGTCTTCAGCCGCGTGATTGACGTCACCAGGGAGAACGAGGCAAGCGAATTTGTTGAAGCCGCTGCGGACTTCTTTGGCCGGCTCGATGTACTGGTCAACAACGCCGGAGGCAATCTCAGGAAGCCGTTCGAAGAGACGACGGATGAGGAGTGGGGCGACCTCCTTCAATTGAATCTGCTGGGGCACTTCCGTGCCACACGGGCGGCGATCCCGCTCATGCGCGACTCGGGTGGTGGAGGCTCCATCATCTTCATCTCGTCGATTTTCGGCCGCGAGGCCGGTGGTCCAGGTCTGTCGATGTACAACACGACCAAGTCGGCTCAGATCAGCGCTGCGAAGATCATGGCTCTGGAGCTCGCGGGCGAGGGCATCCGCGTGAATACTGTGGCGCCGGGCTCGATACGCTTCCCCGGCGGCAGCTGGGACCGCCGTGTTAAACAGGACCCCGAGGGTATGAAGGAATTCGTGGCGGCGAACATTCCGCTGGGACGCTTCGGCACGGCGGAAGAAGTGGCCGACGTCGTCGCATTCCTCGCATCCGACCGTTCCAGCCTGGTCACCGGCGCCAGCATCAACGTCGACGGCGGTCAGTCACGATCCCTCATTTAATCCCTTTTAACGGGATAAGAAATGAGTCATTAAAAAATGCGCCTCGCTATCGTCGGGGCGCCTTCTTTGTTATTCCAATGCCGTGATCGTCACGTTGACCTGCCGCCTGCCGCCCTCCGGCTTTGCCCACTGAACGAGGATCGGGCTCTGATACTTGCCGTGGACGATACGCCCGGGCGATGAACCGTCGGAGCCGTTCACCAGTAGCGTCACTGAACGCTTCATGCGAAAGAAACGCTCTGCAGGCATCGCCATCAGACGATCGACCACCCGTTCAACGAGCGAGTGGTTCATCCCCAGCGAGTCGAACATCTCGTTCAGCACCTGCGGCAGATCGTATTTAGCGTAATTCTTCGCCTTCCCAGGGATCGCCTTCGGGTCACGCAGCATGTTGCGGCCCTTCTCTTTCATAAAGCGCAGCGGATCCCCCAGCACTTCCGCCAGGTCGTGACGCATCAGCAGCGTCTCGTATTCGTTCACGGTAAGGCCGGCCTTACGCTCATCTTCGTCGAGCATAATCTCGACGCGCCCCTTCTTTACACCGAGGCGCGCGATCATGTCGTTGATCTCCTCGAGCAGACCGAGTTTCTGGTCGTGGAAGCTCACCGAACTGATGGCATGGTTCGCCATGGGAACGTCGAGCTTGAACGTGGCGGCCCGAGCCTCGCGGTTGTAGCCAATGACCGTCGTCCGCCGGGTCCGGCGCAGACTCCCGTTGACACCGTCCAGGTCGATGAAGTAGGCCGGACGGGCTGCATCGATTGGATAGACGACGCAGTTCTCGAGCCCGGCGCCGATAAACGTAAGGTGCGAGTCCGCGTTCTTGGGCTCGTTACGGCGCTCTTCCTCTGTCAACTCCGTACGCAGATCGAGCTTATCATGCTCATAATCCGCCCCCGGGGGGAAGACGTGACGAAACGAACGGCAGAAAGCCTCGATCGATTCGGGCTGGTTATTCAGCCTCTTGAGAATACTGTCTTCGAGATAGCCGGCCGTGGTGTGATATGAACAATACAGTCCATGGCTGAATTTCGAAGCGAATCCCTCGCTAAACTCGGCGATACGCCGATTTACATCGATGACGTCAAGCCGAGCGCTTGGCGTTATCTCGAGTGTTATCTCTGACATCGAGTCATACAAAATTACGCTCCCGCCCAAGGCTACGGGATGGGGCTCTGAAATTCAAGCCTTGATCGTTGCGCTGCTACGCAATGTTCGCCGTACAGGGATAAGGTTAACTCAGCGTGCTGTTCCACCCTACACGGCAATAGTCTTTTTCCCTACAACTTTGCAAGATACGGAGAAGTAGTATAACGATGCCTCGGCCCGCAACTACCCGGCCTATACACACCGCACACCACGCGCCGGCATGATTCCGTAGACGCATGAACGAGGTTGTATACACGGTCGCGACCGCCGCAGACGGCTCGGCTACATCCGGACAACGAAGACCAGATGATGTGTCGAATGGCGCTCGCATCTCTTCGAGGAGCGTCGCCAAACGCATCTTTCTTGTGGACGATCATCCGCTGATGCGCCGCGGATATGCCTACCTGCTCCAAGAAGAGAGCGACCTTGACATTTGCGGCGAGGCCGGTAATGCTGAGGAAGCCCTTCCCGGAATCCGAACCTGCCGGCCCGATCTGGTCATCGCCGACATTGCGCTGCAGGGGATGAACGGCATCGAGTTTACGAAGAGACTGCAAGCGGAGCTGCCCCGGATTCCGGTCCTGATTGTGGCGACACAAGAGGAAACGTTCTACGCAGAGCGTGCGCTTAAAGCCGGGGCCCGCGGTTTCATCATGAAACGAGAGGTGGATACGATTGTAGTCGAAGCCATCCGGCGCGTGCTGGGCGGTGGTCTCTACCTCAGCGAGTCGATAAGCACGCGGATGCTTCTCCGATTCTCGAGGCGCAGCGGCCGCGATAGCCCCGCCATCGAGCACCTCACCGACCGCGAGCTCGAGGTGTTCGAGATGTTCGGGCGCGGTCAATCCACACGGGAGGTCGCCGAGGCGCTTCACATCAGCCCGAAAACTGTCGAATCACATCGCGGGCGCATCAAGGAGAAGCTGGCCATCAGCTCAACGCCGGAGCTCGTCAAGCGCAGCGTCCTCTGGGTGCAGAATAGACAGTTGTAAACGGCGTCGTCATTCCTTGATCGTGGCCGTACGTGCACCGTCCACGAAGCGCAGGTTGACGTCGTCGCCGGCGTCGAGATCAGCCGCTCGCTTGATGATCGTCCCGTTTCGTTCTAGACGGACGTACCCGCGCTCCATCGGTCGGGCAGGGTTCAAAAGCGAAAGCTGCCGGTCGCAGCCCTCAAGCTTCGTCCGCCGACGCTCAACAAAGGCGTGCAGTGACCGGTCAAGCCTGTTCTGCAGGTCGTCGAGCCGCTGAACGGATTGGCGAAGGCGAACTTCGGGCCGGTGCATCGCCCGGGACTCAAGTATTCCCGTGATTAAACGGCGGTTTCGTTCGATGCGGTCGCGCTGGCACTGGCTCATCCTCACGATCGAGCCGCGCAGCGCTGCCATCAGCTCGCGCCGATCCGGCACGCACAGTTCGGCCGCAATCGAAGGAGTGGCGGCACGAAGATCTGCCACGAAGTCGGCAATCGAGAAATCCGTTTCATGCCCCACCGCGCTGACTATCGGGATATTCGACGCCGCAATGGCTCGCGCGACGACTTCCTCATTGAACGCCCACAAATCTTCGAGCGAGCCTCCGCCTCGGCCAACGATCAATACGTCGGCCCGAAACGCCGGGTCGTGGTGCTGCCTGTTGAAGCATTCAATAGCGTCGGCAATCTCTTCGGCAGCGCCGGTACCCTGAACCTGCACCGGGCACAGCAACACGCGAACTGCCGGATACCGACGCTGCAGCACGGTCAGGATATCGTGCAAGGCCGCGCCACTGCCCGAGGTCACAACTCCAATGGTCTCCGGAAATTCAGGCAGCGGCTTCTTCCGCCCGGCATCGAAAAGGCCTTCGTCGCTCAACTTGCGCTTGATCGCCTCGAACGCCTTCTGCAGCGCACCCTCGCCCGCCGGTTGCATTGACTTCACGACAAGCTGCAAGTCGCCTCGAACTTCATATACGCTCGCGCCGCCGTGAACGCGCACCAGCATACCGTCCTGCGGCTCGAAAAAAACGTAGCGCGTAAAGTGGCGCCACATCACACATCGAACCTGCGCATCCTCATCCTTCAGCGTAAAATAGCAGTGGCCCGACCGATGCCGCTTGAAGTTCGATATCTCGCCTTCAACCCAGACATCCCCATATTCCATCTCAACGACCTCCCGAAGGCCGCTCGTAAGATCGCCGACGGAAAGGACCGTCCGGCGCGCAGGGAGGTCGAGGGATAGCTGAGGAGTGGACACGGTGAACGCTTCGTGATGAACATCTGGGTGGATGATCGTGGTACGGTGGTTTCCGCGGGCGGTTCGTCAATCCCGTGTGACTTACCGCCTCGGTCGGCACCAGGGACGCCCATTGGCGTATGTCAGGACGTCATCTATACATCAATCTCTGCTGTCGTGACCGAAACGCGTGAACCGATCAAGATTATGTTTGTGTGCCTCGGCAACATCTGCCGGAGTCCGCTGGCCGAGGGCGTCTTCAAGGAGAAGGTGAAGAAGCGCGGGCTCGAGTCGTACTTCGAAATCCATTCCTCAGGCACGGGCAACTGGCACGTCGGTAAAGGCGCCGATACCCGCATGGTGGGCACGGCGAAGCGACGTGGTGTATCGCTCGATTCGCACGTGGCACAGCAGTTCGCGGCCAACGACTTCGAGTCGTACGACCTCATCCTGGTGATGGACAAGTCGAATCTGCACGACGTTCTCTATCTCGACGATGACAACGAGTGGGGAGATCGCGTCAAGCTTTTCCGCGAGTTCGATCCCGAGCCGGAAGACTATCAGGTGCCGGATCCCTACTACGGCGGCCCGGAAGGTTTCGATCACGTCTACGAGATCGTCGACCGAACGTCAGACCGATTGCTCGGATCGCTGGTGGCACACTTCGACTTGCCGGTAGAAGCATGATGCGCCTGCCGGCCCCGCTGTCGGAGCGTATCGCTGATGAACTCGGTGCCCCAGCTTCTCGCGCGGAACCACTCGGCGGTGGTTGCATCGCAAACGCGAGCAGGCTGACGCTCGCAAACGGTAAGGTCTTCTTCTTGAAGTGGAGCGATGGAGAGGCGGGGGAGACGTTTCCGTCGGAGGCCGAAAGTCTGCGTGTGCTTGCGAAGGCGGCGTCTGCCGTCCGCGTGCCCGGCGTAGTCGCCGTGCACTCTGCCACCCGCGATGTACCGGCATTCCTGGTGCTCGAGTTCATTCAGAGCGGAGCCGCGCATGCCGACTTCTGGGATGAGTTCGGGCGCGGTCTCGCCGAACTGCACCGCGTGGATGGCGGCTACTACGGCTTCTCTATCGACAACTACATCGGGCGCCTCCCACAGGTCAACACGCCCGGCCATTCCACATGGCCCGAGTTCTTTGCCGCCACCAGACTCGCTCCGCAAGTCAATATGGCGCGTCGCAGCGGTGCCTGGCGCCGTTCGTGGGAATCTCCATACAACCGCCTCGTCAATTCACTCGGCGACATTCTGCCCGACCGGCCGGCCGCTTCAACCCTGCACGGAGATCTCTGGAGCGGCAATTACATGGCAGACCGCGCCGGCAGGCCCGTCATCTTCGATCCTGCCACATACTTTGGCGACCGCGAGACCGACCTCGCGATGACCGAGCTCTTCGGCGGCTTCGACGCCAGGTTCTACGACGCCTACCGGGATGCCTGGCCCCTCGAACCCGGTTACGAGGAGCGAAGAGAACTATACCATCTCTACCACCTCATTAATCACCTGAACCACTTCGGCGCGGGCTACGCGCCGAGCGTCGAGCGAATAATCAGGCGGTTCTAAGCGCGTCCGTTACCTCTTTCCGGTGCGACGGCGCTTCGGCTCAACAGCCGGGGCCATCCATTACGCCGCTGTTTTGGGGGGAACCGGGTTCAGCCCCGCCGGGGTTCGCTGCGGTGCGCCGGGACGGTGATGGCCTGCGCCTCGGGCGAAGGCTCTTGTGCCGTACCTCCGGACGCAGGGATCTCAGCGCAGTGCCCGTTGCACGGTACCGTCGCCGCGCGTTCATCCGTCAGCGGATGAACACGACACTCGGCGTCACCCGCTGTACTCGTACGCGATGCTCCGTCCGCACTCGTTCCACCTCTTCGCGCACGCGTTCAACCTCAATTCGGACCTTATCGATGTCGACGATAATCGGCGGCGGCGGAGGGACAGGTGCTTCAACAGAATTCGGCACCTCCGCAGAGATAACCGTCGAGGGAGCCGGTTCGAGGCATAGCTCGCGTTCGAGCATCACGGCCATATTCGCGCCGAACAAAAGCAGCGCCGTCAGACCAAGGACATAAACGTAGACGGGACGCTCGGTAGAAGATGCCATGACCGCCGCAAGTTGTTGAGTCTGAACCCTTTGGCGGCCTACGATGCGATTAGCCCGGAAGATTCAGGCGAGGCGTCCCGTGGATGGACTTAATTTCAGACGCGGCTCAGCGCGCGCTACGCCGGCTTTTTAATCGGCGTAGGCCTGACGTCGATGCCGCGCTGTCTCAGGTAATTGCGCGCTTCTTCGATGGTGAACTCACGGAAGTGGAAGATGGAAGCGGCCAGGACCGCATCGCAGTGCCCGTCCAAAAACCCTTCGGCCAGATGTTCAAGCGTGCCCGCGCCACCCGAGGCGATCACCGGGATCGACACGGCTTCGGCTATGGTTCGCAGCAGTTCGAGTTCATATGCGTCCTTCGTCCCATCACGATCCAT
>CBFGYX010000034.1:0-10871 GCA_965653075.1 uncultured bacterium | reverse complement strand
GCGGACGCACGCTCCCTGACGATCGCACTCACCTTTGCCCTGGAGGCGGCAAATGCTTCGGTCAGCCGACGTCCGAGCCGCCCCGACGCACCGGTGATCACGATATGACGTCCATCCAGATCGTATTTCGAAGACATAGAGATAAGTGGTTGTTATATTTTTATTTGGCACCCATATTGATGATGGATACGTTGCAAGCCGTTGAGGATGAAGCGCGTCAAAAATGCCCGCGGCCTACCTTGATGCCCATGAGGCAAGATAGTAGTTTGAGCCACAATCACATGCTGCGCCACCAATGATCCAGGTGCGGCAACGTACAGGACTGAACCGACTGAGTACGCCTATCCCGACGACCCGCTACAATTTCCTTTCCTTCTCTAAATGACGCCTGTTGAGGCGCACCGGTAGCAGAGGGAGTCTTCGGTTCAGCAGTCCGCATCTTAGTGCGACCTCCATCACTCTCAGGAGCATCCCCATCCGTCGGGCGGCTGCGCCCGTTACAGCAGTTTTTCTTGCTGTCGGGGGTGGCGTTTGTCGTGACGGCGCTGGCCGTTGCGTCGGCAGGCGTCTCGGGCGCCGCGCCGGGCGCGCCCCGGTACGCGCTGGTGCCGGACACGCTGGATACCGATTCGATTGCGCTTCCCCGCGATACGCTCGTCGCGGATTCACTCGAGGCGGGAGTCGATTCGGTCGTTGTTCGAGATACGATTCCTTACCGGGCGTTGCGCTATATGCCGTCGTCTCGGGACCGGTCGCTACTCGCGTCACCGCGTCCGCGGCGGCATCGACCGCTGTCGCTGGGGCTCGGGAATTACTGGCGGCACGAAATCGAAGTCGACACCGCCAATGCTCGCTACGTCGCTCGTGAGTACGTGGGCGAGCAGGAAGTGCGTATCCCGCGTTCGATGGATAGCGATGACTACCGACGGCTTCGCCTGCGTCAATCCCTCGATCAGAACTGGGCCTCGCTGGTTCAGCAGCGCGAACGGCAGCGCAGCGGGCAGCGGCGCGGCGGACTCGGCTTTAACATCGTGGTGCCCGGTGGTCAGCAGAGCGCCTTCACGACGATCTTTGGACGGCCGGAAGTCGATCTTCGCGTCCGGGGCCAGGCGGTGGTGAACGCCGGCCTCGATTATCGGAAGCGTGAGCAGGCCGACGCCACGGGCCGTACCTCGCAGATGGACCCCCAGTTTAAGCAGGACCTCAGGCTCGGTGTCACCGGCAGCATCGGCGACAAAATGCAGGTCGACGTCGACTGGGATACCAACAACCAGTTCGACTATCAGAACCAGCTCAGACTGCGTTACACCGGCTACGAAGACGAGATCATCCGCAGTATCGAAGCCGGTAACGTGATGTTGCAGACGCCGTCGCGCCTGATCCGCGGCGGGCAGAGTCTGTTTGGGATCAAGAGCGAGTTCCAGGTCGGGAATCTCTTTCTGACGACGGTAGCCAGTCAGCAGGAGGGTCAGTCGAACTCGCTGTCGATCGATGGCGGCGCTCAGACAACGGAGTTCAGTCTTCAGGCGACCGACTACGACGACTCGCGCCACTTCTTCCTCGGCTTCTTCTTCCGCAATCATTTCGAACAGTCGCTGTCCGATCCGCCGGATATCCGTGCCTTTATCCAGAACATCGAATCGATTGAGGTCTGGAGGATGGAGGGCCAGCTCAATCCGGAAGACGAAGACGCCCGTCAGGTGGTCGCGCTGGTTGATCTCGGCGAGCGCCCGTCGGTGCTCACCGGCGCAGACGGCCGGGACGAGGCGCTGATCCATCCTCGTAACGAGATCGACCAGTATCGCAACCTGGAGACCCAGCTCCGCCGCGGCACGAACCTGTCGAACTACCTGCAGACATCGGGTGATCTTGAGGTCAACCCGCGTTCGTCCGACTTCCAGACCGGTACGTTCAAGCGGCTGGTGCCCAACCGTGACTACACGTACGACCGGTTCCTCGGTTATCTGTCCCTGCAGACATCGCTGAGGGAAAACGAGGCGATCGCTGTGGCTTTTCGCTACAACGTGGGCGGCTCCGTGTACACCGTCGGCGAGTTTTCCACGGAGACCGGTGGTGGCGGGGCGGGCCAGACATCCGACCGCCTCATTCTGAAGCTGCTGCGCCCGTCGGATCTGCAGCAGCCCGCGGCCGATGGCTCGCTCGACCCGGCAGCATGGTATCTCGAGCTTCGCAACATCTATCGTTTGCCGGGGCGCGGCATCACGGCCGACAACTTTGAGCTCGACCTATTCCATCGTCCCCCCGGTAGCGCGCCCACTACGACGATTGCCGGACTGGGCAACCAGACGCTCCTTCGCCACCTCGGCCTCGACCGCCTCAACCAGGACGGTGCGCCGTCGCCCGACAACCAGTTCGACTTTCTGCCAGGCCTCACGGTCGATCCCGCAGGCGGACGCCTCATCTTCCCATACCTCGAGCCGTTCGGCGGGCGCATGCTTGACGTCATCAACCAGCATGCATCGTCGGATCAACGCGATCAACTGATCCAGCAGCTCGTCTTCACCGACCTTTACACGCGCAAGAAGTCGACAGCCAGCCGCAACAATCAGCAGAACGTATACGTGATCGAAGGCTCGTATCGCGGGGCGGTGCAGGACTTCTACGATCTGCAGGCGTGGGCGGGGCTCGTGCAAGGATCGGTCCGCGTGACGGCCGGTGGCGTACCGCTTCAAGAAGGCTCAGACTTCCAGGTCGATTACGCCGGCGGTACCGTCACCATCACGAACCCCGCCTTCCTCTCTTCGGGGCGGAACGTGGAAATCAGCTACGAGCAGAACTCCCTCTTCAATCTCCAGAAGAAGACCCTGCTGGGCGTCCGCGCCGACTATGTTGTCGACGAGAACATCTCCTTCGGGTCGACGCTGATGAGGCTCAGCCAGCGCTCGCCTGTTGACAAGTACCGCATCGGCGAAGAGCCTATCTCAAACATGATTTACGGCTTCGATGGCATGATGCTGTTTGAGCCGGACTGGCTTACGCGCGCCGTAGACAGGTTGCCGCTTGTGCAGACGCGCGCGCCGAGCCGGATTCAGCTCTCGGGTGAGTTCGCGCAGCTCCGGCCGGGTGCCACGCATACGACGGCGTTCGAACAGACGCGCCGTGACCTCCGCTCTGAAGGCATGGACTTTAGTGCAGACGAGCTGAGCGGCGTGTCTTTCATTGATGATTTTGAGGGATTTGCGCAGACGCTCTCGCTCAAGACGCCGGCGCAGTGGCGTCTGCCCTCTGCGCCGCTATCCGTCCCTGCCGTCGGAAAGGAGATGACGGGGTCCACCGCCGACTCGCTGCGCACCAACTGGCGGGCAACGTTTGGATGGTACACGATCACGGAGCACATCGCCCGGCAGCTCGGCGCCTCGGGGCCGGTGACTGGCGTAGTCGAAACGCAAGAGCTGTATCAACGCGAAGACACCCCGGTGGGCGAACGCGTTACGCAAACGCTCGACGTCTACTTCGACCCGAATGAGCGCGGCCCATATAACTACACGCGAGACCTGGAAGGCTTCCTGGCGCGCCCCGAGGATGCGTGGGGTGGAATGATCCAGCGCATACCCGAAGGCTACGTCGACTTCAGCGATAAGAACATCGAGTTTATCGAGTTCATCTTCCGGCCGCACCCGGATTATGAGGATATCGGCACCGATGCCGAGCTCATCATCGACCTCGGCCAAATCTCAGAGGACGTCATCCCCAATGGCCGCCTCAATTCTGAGGACGGCCTGCCCATCTCGGCGTCGAGCCAGGTTACCACCGATGCCTGGGGCCGCATCCCGACGCTTCAGCCGAACAACGCGCTCGACATCGACGAGCAAACGCAGCGTACGGAAGACCTGGGGCTCGACGGGCTCGCCTCCTACTCGACGGAAAACTATCCGGAGGAGCTCACCGAGCAGTATCATTTCCGCGACTTCCTCTCCTCGATTATGGCCGGAAGCGGTGGTCGGCGCTACGAGATCGAGGTGAACAAGGCTCTCCACGATCCGTCGGCAGATGACTATCGGCACTACGAGGAGAGCTACTTCGACGATCCGCAATTCTACCCGGAGGGCGCCACCATTCAGCAGCGGTTCTCGCGCTACTTCGCGGGTCATGAGCTGAACGGACTTGAAAGCCAGCGCCTTGCCGAGGAGGCCAGCCGTCGCGGTGTGGCCCGCGTGCCCGACACCGAAGACCTTAACATGAACGGCTCGCTCGATACCGAAAACAGCTATTACGAGTATCGGTTGCCCCTGAGCCGCCAGCGGCTGGACGACCTGGCGACATCGGATCGCGAGCCGGGTGGGTTTGTCGTCGAGAAGATGGGCACGAACCGAGACTGGTACCTCGTGCGCATCCCGGTGGCGTCATATACGGACCGCGTCGGCGACATCCAGGACTTCAACCTCATCCGTGCGATTCGCCTCTGGACCACCGGTCATCCCGCGCCCATTACGATGCGCTTCGCCAAGATGGATCTCGTGGGAAGCCAGTGGCAGAAGAGCGAAGAACTTCTATACGAGTCGGATACGGCCACGACTCCGGATGAGAATACTCGCTTCTCCATCGAGAGCATCAACGACGAAGAGAATCCGGATACCTACGTCAAGCCACTCGGCACCATCGTCAGTCGAACACGCGACGTCTCAGGCGGAACGCCGATCGACCAGCGTGAACAGGCCATGCTGCTGCGGGTGGAGGGGCTACATCCCGGGGATCAGCGCGCCGTGTTCAAACCGTACCGCCAGGAGGGTCTGGACTTGCTGAAGTACTCGAACCTGCGGATGTTCGCGCACTTGCATGGGCGCACCATCGGGGGTGAGATGCGCGAGCGCGGTCAGCTGCTGCTTTTCGTCCGGCTCGGCTCGAATGAGACCAGCGACTACTACGAATACGAACAGCCCCTCACGCCAACGCCGGACGGGGTCCGCGATGCCAACGCGTTGTGGCAAACGAACCAGCTCGTTAATGGGCGCCTCGTCGACCTGAACTCGGTCAACATCGTTCTGGCGGCATTGAACCAGCTCAAGGTTGCCCGTGATCAGTCGGGGCATACGCCGCTCGACGTTTACTGGAACGACGTCAACTCGGTCGATCTGAGTCCGCGCGTTGAGGACTTCGCCCCTCCCGGCACGCGGCTGGGCATCAAGGGTAACCCGTCGCTGGGGCGGGTCAATACGATTATGATCGGTGTCCGCAATCCCGAAACCGGTGAGATGATCGAGTCGGCTGAGGTCTGGGTCAACGAGCTGCGGGTGTCGGGTTATGATGAAACGAACGGCTGGAGCGCGCTCGCCAACGCGGATTTACGATTCGCCGACCTTGCCACGGTGCGCGGCAGCTTCCAGCATCAGACCGACGGCTTCGGGGCTCTCTCGAGCACGCTTGATGAACGTGATCAACGGTCGCTGAGCAACTGGAGCGTCAACACCGAATTCAACGCGCACAAGTTGCTCCCCGAGCGGTACGGGTGGAGCATTCCGCTGTCGGTGCAGCTCCGTTCCGAAACCAGCACGCCACGGTTCTCACCCCTCCGTGGCGACATCCGAGTTCAAGAGCTGCTCGACCAGGCCCGCAGCCGAGAAGACCTGTCGGCCGACGAACGAGACGCCGCGGTCCGCAACATCACCGAGAGCGCACAAGATCACAACAGTGCGCGGTCGTTCAGCGCGTCGCTCCAGAAGAACGGGTCAGATAGCTGGCTGCTGCGCAACACGCTCGACGCCGTCAATTTCTCTTACACGTACTCCGATCGGGATCGGCGGACGCCTTCGCTGCAGACCGATGAACAGTGGCAGTGGGCGACCACCGTCGGCTACCGCGTTACATCGCGCCGCGCACGAACCGTCCGGCCGCTCTGGTTCCTCGACGAGGCGCCTCTGCTCGGTTTCCTCGGTGATCTCCGGTTTGCGTACCTGCCGCAGTCGGTCTCCTTTTCCACGTCGGCACGTCGCTCATTCAGCGAATCCCAGAATAGGTCGCGCGACCTCACGCCCGATACGACGGGCATCCCCGAACTGGTCCGCTTCCCCATCCGACAACAACATCAGTTCTCGCACACTCGGAGCGGCAGCATCCAGTTCAATCCATTCGACTTCCTCAACATCAGCTACGACGCCGACACCCGGCAGAGCCTGAACCAGCTCGGCGTCGATACCGTCTTCACCGTTCACGATCCGGGCTTCAACGATAATCTGACGCCGGAGGAGCTCACCACGGCGTCGCTACGTGTCAGACCGTTCGATAGCGTGTTCATGCAGATGCTGAAGGGCAATGAGCTGCTGCGGGCCGATGCGTACGGACAGCGCGTGACGGCAACGCTGCGACCCACCTTCCTTCGGCGCAGCTTCCTCGATTTCCTCACATTTCAGGATATTGTCTACAGCGCTCGCTATTCGTGGCAAAACGGTCCGCTGGGCAATAACCGCGGCGCGTCGGTGACGAATAACCTGGAGATCCAGACGGGCGTCACGATCAGGCCGCAAGAGCTGTGGCGCAAGTTCGGATTCTACCGGGAGCTTGAAGAACAACAGCAGCGTGCGGAGCGAGCTCGCCGCCAGACGTCTGCCCAGGACACGACGGGTGGCGGCTCGCTGATCGATTTCGGCGCACTGGCACGCCGAACCGTCCTCGCGGTGACAAGCATTCGCGACTTTAACATCCGTTATCGTGCTACGCAGGGCTCGCAAGCAACCAACGTCGGCGTGGGTACCTTCGACGAGTTCGGGAATCTGCAGAACGTGGACGTCAACTACAGCCTATGGCAGGCGCTTCTCGGCAACGGGCCGTCGCTTGGGTACCGGCTGGGCCTCGAGCGGACGATCCCGCTGGAGCAGCGCGTGTTCGATCCGCGGGTGCAAGTCGGCGATGTCATCCGCAACAGTCATCGCCTCAACGCCCAGACGTCGCTTGCACCCACCAGCCGCCTCCAGATCAATTTGAACTGGACGGCCGAGTGGGAGGACAGCGAAAACCGCACATTCAGCACCTCCCAGATCGACCGCCTCACCACGATGTCATCGGTCGAAACCGGGCAGAACCGGTCTTCGATCTGGGTTTTTGGAACGGACTACGTGGGCCTCGTCCGAAAGCAAGTTGAGACGTACCGGCAAGATCTGGCGGCGCATAGCGGAGGCGGCAACACGATCGGAGACACCGACGGAGACGGCCGTGTCGTGCTGAGCAACAGGTCGGTAGTCGAAGATTTCCAGGCCTCCTTCCTTCAGGATTTCGGCACCGTGGACGGACGTGGCTTCCTGCCGTTACCCGTGCCCGGATGGACGGTCAACTACTCCGGTCTTGGAGAATGGCCCATCATCCGCAGTCTCGTTCAGAATGCGTCACTGCGGCACAGTTACGCCGCAGAGTACGCGACAGATTATCGCACCAACAGCCAGGAAGGTGAGTTTGCATCGTTCCAGTTTGTGGCCGGCCAGCGCGTCGAGTACGAAGTACCGCGCTATGAAGTCGGCGGCATTCGGATCACCGAACGCTATCAGCCGCTGGTCGGGCTCACGCTGGGTTTCCGTAACCGGATGAATGTGGAAGTGGGATGGAGCAAGCGAAACTCGTACTCGCTCAGCACCTCAAGCCGGACGATTACGGAGGGGAAGACGGATGAATTGACTCTTTCGCTCAATTACTCCGCGCAAGGGATGCGCCTGCCGTTCTTTGGGGGGCGGAGGCTCAACAACAGGCTGACGTTTACGATGCAGATGTCGCGTGCCCACACCGACGATCAGCGGTATCGCCTCGAAGACGCCGTCCGCGCTGCAGCATTGGATCCGGATTTCGACTTCGATCGTGCACTGACCGAAGACGCCTTCGTCACGCCGATCAACGCATCCACCCGAACGACGGTCACACCACAGATCTCGTATCAGTTCAGCAACCGCCTCACGGCCAACTTCAATCTGACGTACGAGCACTTCGACAACCGGCACTCGGGTCCGCCCGATCATACCAACATCAGCGGCGGCTTCAACATCCGCGTCAACATCGCGAACTGAGCGGCAGGCGCCACGAGGGGCAACACCTGACGGAAACGGGAGTACGGGAGCGCGTGGCCAAACGAACTCTGCGCCGAACGAATTCTGCGCCAAACGAATTATGCGCCAAACGAATTCTGGGATGGACCAGCAATTACGCCGTCAGGAGATCCTCGTCTGTCACCTCGGGCGAGCCGACTATGAGATCACCTGGAATCTCCAGAAACGCCTTCAGGCGCGGTTAATCGAGGCAAAACGAAGCGGCGAGCGTCCCCTCCCTCCGCACATCCTGCTCACGGTCGAGCACCCACCCGTCTTTACGATCGGTAAGAGCGGCAATCGTGCCAACCTGCTGTTCAACGCCGAGGCTCTCGCAAAACGAGGCGCCACGTTTTTCGAGATCGACCGCGGCGGCGACATCACGTTCCATGGGCCCGGCCAGCTCGTCGTCTATCCCATCCTCGACCTCGACCGTTACTTCACCGACATCCACCGGTACCTGCGAGAACTCGAGCAAGCCGTTATGCGCCTGTGCGGCGATTATGGTGTGGATGGAGGTGTCATTGAACAAAGAACCGGCGTTTGGATCGGTCCGGATGAAAATGGGCCCGAGCGAAAGATCTGCGCGATGGGAATCCGCTGTAGCCGATGGGTCACCATGCACGGACTTGCGCTCAACGTGTCGACAGATCTCTCGTTCTTTGATATGATCGTACCGTGTGGGATCAGGGATCGAGGCGTGACTTCGTTGGAACGTGAAGTAGGAGGCAAGGTGGATCCGATAGAGGTACGAGATCGATTGACGGACTATATTGCCGAACGCTTTGAGTCGGACATCCGGGTGACGGAGGGCCAGGCGGCCCGAGACACTCTGGACGCGTTCATCCACCGCTCCTATGTGGTGACCGAAGCGTAACTCAACCAGTGGATCGAGCCGCGACGGCCGCCGGTTATATGCGGCTGCTTTTCGCGAGTCACCCTCACCCGACATTTTTCCTGAACGATGAAAGAGTTCAAGCCTGACGACTTCATGCGCCGCCTAATCGCCGAGACGCTCTTTTACGACGAGGAGTACGGTGCGCTGGGCAACCTCAGTTTGATCGATGAAGAGGAACGACGCGAGCGGTACGTGGCGTCGTTCGTCCCCGAAAGTGGCAACTTCCAGGTTGAGGAGGCGACGGAGTGGGAGGACTACGAGCCTGGTGAGGATGACGACATCGGCTACGCGCTTGCTGTCGACAGCCGCGAGCACGGCGTCTATGATACGCCGGAAGAAGCGGCGGACGTCCTGCTCAAGCTCGCCAAGGAGTCGAACCTCCAGCCGAGCATCACGCTGCTGTTCGAGGAAGACGAAGTGATCTGACGGCCTCAGGCCGGCCTGGTGCGGTCGGCGCGGACAATAGCGACGGCAAGGGCGATCCAGCCGCTGATGAAGGCGACACCGCCGATCGGCGTGATGGCGCCCAGCCATGCCGTGTCGGTGAGGACGAGCAGGTAGAGGCTACCTGAGAAGATCAGGATGCCCGCTGTAAACAGCCACGCCGCGGCGTCAAGCGACCGGCGCCACGCCTCGCCGAGTAGACCACATGCCAGCAGCGCAAGTGCATGGTACATCTGGTACCGGACGGCCGTCTCGAATGTCTGCAGCCGCTCAGGCGTAACTCGCTCCGCAAGCGCGTGCGCCCCAAACGCACCGGCAGCTACCGCGATTGCGGCGAACACGGCCCCAAGCAGGAGGAATCGTCTCTGTTGCATTATTCAGCGTCCGGCCTCGTGTACCTGAAACGGCATCACAGCCCCATTCAACACGAGCGTATAATGCCCCGGCCTGTAGCTTCCGTCTAATAAAAAGTAGTGTCGAAACGGCCGATGTACGCGCCGGCAGACTGCCTCGCGCGGTTTCCTCGCCTCGACGTCTACGCGGATCATGTGCGCGATCCGTTTCTGCCGTACGCCGTCCAGTTCGAAGCAGCTATCCGGAAAAGCACCCTTCACCAGTATCTCCACCGCCACCCGTTGATCGACCGCCGGTACCGCAGGGTCAGCCGCTCCTTGCCGCACGTGGACGGAGTCGATGAAAACGGGGTACCGCAGGTAGTCGACATCGGGCGAGGCGGGCGTTGGCTCCAGCGTCGGCCGATTGTCTGGGCCGGTTTCTTCGTACCGGTGCCCGAAGCGGTCGTCAGGAGGCAGCTCGCGCGTTCCTCCGCAGGCCGGCAACAGGAATACGATGATCAGCAGCGACCACCAGCAGCGGACCATCACGATGAGGTCGCTCCGTTTGCGTGGAGTTTCTGAAGCAGCTTCGCCTCGGCGACGTCGGCCTCGCCGTCGATCAGCTCGCGCGGTGCATCGCCCCAGAGGCGCTCGAGGTCATAAAATTGCCGCTTGTCGGTGGAGAAGATGTGCACCACGAGGTCCACGTAATCGAGTAACACCCACTGGCGTCCTTCGTAGCCCTCTACGTGCCATGGGCGTTCTTGCAGGCGCTCACGGATCCGCTCCGTCACGGCATCGGCGATCGCTTTGATCTGCAGCTCCGACTCCCCAGTCGCGATCACGAAAACATCCGCCACGCCACTTACCGCCCGCATGTCCATCACGGTTACATCGAGCGCCTTCTTGTCAAGCATCGCCTCGGCGGCCTCCGTTGCAAGCACGCCCACGGGGTTCCGTTTTCCGCGCTTGCGGGTACTACGCGTCGTGGGTTTCTGCCCTGTCGAATCCATACACCTGATGAGTTGATCGTGGTTGCTTGGGCGCTGCGTGCAGTCTAAAACCCGTCGTCACCACGACGTGCAGACATTTTACTCAGCCGCGCCGGTACTATATACGTTGAGGTTGCGACGACGGTCCCCCTTTGGGGCAGGCCCTATATCGCTGAAG
>CBFGYX010000033.1:0-11174 GCA_965653075.1 uncultured bacterium | reverse complement strand
TCTCATCGCGCTTTCTCATGCACTCAGGAATGCAATGCACGGAAGGCCTGCGCCGCGATTGTACGTTCCCCTGACGGAAGCCTCGTCCGCGGCAGCGTAATCGACATCTCGTTGTCGAAGCACGCAGCCTTGCGGAACACTGATTCGCCGCACGTGTGACAGATCGAACATCAACGACTTCATCCCCCCTATATAAATGAGTTGTGGTTCCTGTGGTAGCGGTGGCGGGTGCGGCACCGGCGATTCCGGGTGCAGCGGCTGTTCTACGAAGGCCGGCACGACCGCGTGCCCCGCAATGCATGTGTACGACTGGCTCGGCGACCTCGGCGTCGGGGGCCCTCCAGTCAGCTATCCGCTCGTCGAGGTCATGTTTAAAAACGGCCGGAAGGATTTTTACCGGAACGTCTCCGAACTCGACCTCCAGACCGGCGACTTCGTCATCGTCGAAGCCGACCGCGGCATCGACTTCGGAAGCATCCATATGACGGGCGAGCTCGTCCGCCTGCGCGTCAAGTCGAAAGAGCTCGACGACGAGAATGACTTCCCGAACGTCATCCGGATCGCCAACCTCGACGAGATCAACCGCTGGGAGGCCAATCGCGAGAAAGAAGCCGAGTCGTTCCATATCGCGCGGCAAGCCATCGACCGGCTGAAACTACCCATGAAACTCGTCGACGTCGAATGGCAGTTCGACCACAAGAAGGTCACGTTCTTCTTTACGGCCGATAACCGCGTCGACTTCCGGGCGCTCGTGCGCGACCTCGCATCAACATTCCGCACGCGCGTTGAGCTGCGCCAGATCGGCGCCCGCGATGAGGCCGCCCGTATCGGCGGTATTGGTTCGTGCGGACGTGAGCTGTGCTGCTCGACCTGGCTGCAGGAGTTCAAACCGGTATCGACGCAAGCCGCCCGGCTGCAAAACCTCCCGCTGAATCCTACCCGGCTCAGCGGACAATGCGGCCGCCTGAAATGCTGCCTCAACTACGAGCTCGAGCAGTACATGTCGGCTCTGCGCGAATTTCCGCGCGTCGACACGACCATCGAGACCAGCACAGGCCGCGGAACCATCCAGAAGCTCGACATCTTCAAACGCATCGTCTGGATTCAGTACCCTGACGGAGTGTGGGAAGAGCGCTCCCTCGACGAGGTCCGCACCATACTGGGGCTTGCAGACGACGAACCGGCTCGTTCAGTGAAGTCGCCGTCGGCCGAGAAACGGTCCGACAAACGCCGCCGGCCCAACAGACGCGGTAACTCGCAATGATCACAAGTCTCCGGCGCGTGGGCTTCTTCATCGTTGTTCTGTCGCTCGCGCAGTCGACGTCCGCGCAGCCGGCGGAGCGTCTCGAGGAGATCGATGCGCTTCGAGCGGAAGGTCGTTACGAACAGGCCGAGACCGCCTTGAGGACGATGATCGATCAGGGCGAGGACGGCGCCGACGTACTGTGGCGGCTCAGCTGGACGCTCGTCGACCTCGGCGAACAATCGCACGGCGAGCGTCGCAACGCGCGCTACAACGAGGCCTTGCCGCTTGCTCGTAAGGCGACGGAGCAGGATACAACCAGCGCGATGGCGTGGCTCGTACGTTCGATTGCAGCCGGCCGCATGGGACTCGAGGCGGGCACCAGCGATCGCGTTGAGCTCTCGCGCGAGGTGAAAGAGGCGGCTGACCGGGCCATTGAGCTCGACAGCTCGCTCGACGGCGCCTACCACGTTCGCGCGCGGTGGAATCATGAGGTGGCGAGCCTCGGCTTTCTGGCACGTACGGCGGTACGCCTCGTCTACGGCGGGCTTCCCAACGCGTCGTATGAAGCCGCCGTCGAGGATTTTCGCCATGCCATCGCGATCGAAGATCGGGTGCTGCACCGGATGGAGCTTGGTCGGACATACCAGGCGATGGGCGAGACCGCCCT
Source organism: uncultured bacterium (assembly GCA_965653075.1). Taxonomy (GTDB): domain Bacteria; phylum Bacteroidota; class Rhodothermia; order Rhodothermales; family CAZKDQ01; genus CAZRTY01. The sequence goes on along the minus strand of CBFGYX010000033.1, from coordinate 9,261 downwards.
CGCCCGCGAGCAGCTTCAGCGCGCACTGGTCATGGACGACGACGATCCGAAAGCGGATTTCTACCGAGCGCAGGCGCGCGACGTCCTGGATCGACTCCGCTAAACCCGTGCATGGCCCGATACGGTTTGCCGGATCACAACGCCGTAGTGTTTGGGGAGAAACCGGGCGATCGCTCCGCTCCGCATCCTACTTGTGCCGCCGGTAGAAATCTACCAGTGCTGCGCCCGTCACGCTCTTGTGTCCAACTCCGGACTCACAGTCCGCACGCCCGGATTTTATCAGCGCCAAATTTCGCGACGCAATCCGGGATGCCGTAAACTCCATGCTTTGAACGTTACCCGAAGTCCTGGCGGTGGCGATTCCATCCTCATCATCATCCACTCACATCGTCCTCCGCAGCCGATGAGACATTACGCCGGATACTCGCTACTCATCCTGTCACTGTTCGTCGCCGCGTTGCCCGCCGCGGCGCAAGACGTCGACATCGAATTTCGCATCGACGCGATCTTGCAGAACATGACGCTCGATGAGAAGATCGGCCAGACCGCGATGCGCGGTACATCCAGCCGAGACGAAGGCTCGCTCAGCAACGAGCTGATCGAGGCCGTCCGTTCAGGCCGGATCGGCACGATGCTGAACGTCACCGATCGAGACATCATGGACGAGTTGCAGCGGATCGCCGTCGAAGAGTCGGCACATGGCATCCCGATCATCTTCAGCCGCGACGTCATTCACGGCTACAAGACCATCTTCCCGATCCCACTCGGCCTCGCCGCGACCTGGAATCCCGACATCGTCGAAGAGGGTGCGCGCATTTCCGCCGAAGAAGCCACGACCCAGGGCATCCGCTGGACGTTCGCGCCGGCCATCGACATCACGCGCGATCCGCGCTGGGGGCGTATCGCCGAGTCGCCCGGCGAAGATCCCTACCTCGGTTCGGTGCTGGCACGCGCGTACGTCCGCGGTTTTCAGGGCGACGACCTCACCGATACGCGCCGCATGGCCGCCACTGCGAAGCACTTCGCCGCGTACGGCGCCGCCGAAGGTGGTCGCGATTACAACACGGCCAGTCTTTCCGAGAACGTGCTTCGTGACATCTACCTGCCGCCGTTTGAAGCGGCCATCGAGGAAGGCGTGGCAACATTTATGACGTCCTTCAACGATGTCAACGGCGTGCCAGCCACCGGCAGCCGCTATCTGCTACAGAATGTCCTTCGCGGCGAATGGGGCTTCGACGGCCTCGTCGTGAGCGACTGGGAGTCGGTCACGGAGATGATCGCACATGGATTCGCGGCTGACGACAAAGACGCCGCACGCCTCGCGGCCAACGCCGGCGTCGATGTTGAGATGACGAGCCGCACGTACGAAGACTATTTGCACGAGCTCATCGACGAAGGCGCATTCAGCGAGACACAGCTCGACGAACTCGTGCGCAACATTCTCCGCGTCAAGTTGCGGCTCGGCCTGTTCGAGAATCCGTACATCGACCGTTCGCGCGATGACGTCATTCTAAGCGATGCCCACCTCGCGGCATCCCGCGAGGCCGCCGTCCAGAGCTTCGTCCTGCTCGAGAACCACAACGAACGGCTTCCGCTATCGAAAGATGTTTCCGTCGCCGTGATCGGGCCGCTTGCCGATGCACCGCATGAGCAACTCGGTACGTGGACCTTCGACGGCGACGAGTCGCATTCGCGAACGCCTCTCGATGCCATCACAGAGCTGCTCGGGGAAGAGCGGGTGAGATTCGCTCCAGCGCTCGACTACAGCCGCGAGCGGGATACCGCGCGCTTCGATGATGCCGTTGCGGCCGCTGCCGAGTCAGATGTCGTCCTTTTCTTCGGCGGCGAGGAGGCAATCCTCTCGGGTGAAGCCCACAGCCGCGCCAATATCGATCTGCCGGGCGCGCAGGAGGCGCTGATCCACCGTCTTGCCGAAACCGGCAAGCCGATCGTCCTCGTCGTGATGGCGGGCCGACCGATCACCCTGGGCAACGTGCTCGATCATGTGGATGCGGTTCTCATGGCATGGCATCCGGGAACGATGGCCGGGCCTGCGCTGGCCGATGTCCTGTTCGGCGATGCCGAGCCTCAGGGAAGGCTGCCCGTCACGTGGCCGAAAGTCGTCGGACAAGTGCCGATCTACTATAACCACCCGAATACCGGCCGCCCACCCGATGATGCTTCGTTCGTTCATATGGACGACATCCCGATCAAGGCGTGGCAAAGTTCGCTGGGTAACACATCGCATTACCTGGACGCCGGCTTCACGCCGCAGTACTTCTTCGGCTACGGTCTCGGCTACACCACGTTCGGCTACGACAATCTCCAGCTCTCGGCCGAATCGATGCCGGTCGACGGCGGCCTGACCGTTCGCGCCGACGTGACGAATACCGGCGATCGACGCGGCACGGAGGTCGTGCAACTTTACGTTAGAGATCTCGTCGGCGATATCGTGCGGCCGGTCCGAGAGCTCAAAGGCTTCCGGCGCATCACGCTCGACCCGGGCGAGACGACGACCGTTGAGTTTGTGCTCGATGGCGCGGAGCTGTCGTTCCATAACCAGCTGCTCGAGCGCGTCACGGAGCCCGGCGAGTTCCACGTTTGGGTCGGCCCGAATGCCGCCGAAGGCCTCCAGGGATCATTCCACATCAGATGACACCATCACGCGACACATCGTCCGATTTACACGTCGTACTCGGAGCCTCGGGCGGGGCAGGAGGGGCCGTCGTTCGAGCGCTGTCGTCGGGCGGCAAGCGCGTACGCGCCTTCTCGAGAAGCGGGCGCGTTGAAAATGTAAACGGCATCGAGATCGCCAGGGGCGACGCGCTCGAACGTGATGCCCTCATCGCTGCCTGCCGCGGGGCCTCGGTCATCCACCACTGCGTAAATCTGCCGTATCATCAATGGGGAGACGGGCTGCCTGTTGTCATGGACAACGTGATCGGGGCTGCTGAAGAGACGGGCGCACGGGTTGCCTATTGTGACAACCTGTACATGTACGGTCCGCCGAGCGGCCCGATGACTGAAGACACGCCGTACTCAGACCACTCCCGAAAAGGAGCCATCCGAGCGAGACTCGCCGACCGCTTACTTGAAGCACACGCATCGGGTAGGGTCCAGGTTTTTATCGGCCGGGCATCCGACTTTTTCGGTCCGACCGAGAATGCGGCCGTGTCGATGCTCGTCATCCCGGCAGTGGTCGCAGGAAAGCGGGCTCGCTGGATCGGCTCGCTCGATCAGCCCCACTCGCTCAATTACATCGATGATGTCGGACGAGCACTGGCGTTGTTGTCCGAAACTGAGTTGGCGTACGGGGACGTGTGGCATCTGCCGGCTCCGCCGCCGGTGACCGGCCGGGAGTTCATAGAAACGGCCTTCGCGGTTGCGGGCACACCGTCAAAGAATGGTGTCATCTCTCGACCAATGATGCGCCTCGCCGGGATGTTCAACCGGCAACTGAGGGAGGTCGTCGAAATGATGTATCAGTTTGAAATGCCGTTCGAGATCGATGCGTCGAAGTTTATGGGCGCGTTTCCCGAGTTTCGAATTACGTCGGTTCGAGAAGGCATCGAGGCGTCGCTGAGGTGGCAGCAGACGAAGGTTTGACGCGGCGGTTCTGAATGGGTACCAGGCGGGAATGGTCTTTCCTTTGTCGATAAATAATAATTAGTTGTAAGGTCGAAGGGGGTTTCAACAATCCTCGATTCGTCATGAATCATCAGGGTCAACGGCTTCAACGAGTTCTCCCTCGTCGGTTGATGATGTCGACCGGGAGGCGGATCTCGGCTTTTATGACACGGCCGTTTCCACAGAACATCATCATAAGGCGTCCGCTGCCGTCGGCATTAACGGCAACTGCGGCGTGCTACCTGTTCCTGATGGTATACCAGCCGTTGGGGATGCTTCGGAGTGATTATTCCAACTACGAGTTCACCATGGGCGTCTACAGCTTGATCTGTGGATCGTGGTTCATCATCATGGCGGTGGTGATCAAGCGGATCCCATTCTTCCGCGAGGAATGGACGCTTGGCAGAGAGATTCTGGCGATTCTCGTGGTGATCGTTCCGCTGGGGTCGATCATCTGGGCTGCCGGTTTTGTTATGGAGGATCCGGAGGGACGGATGAGTCTGACGACCTACCTGGACTCCTGCTTCAAGACAACGATGGTAGCCGGCGTGCCGTTCGCAGTCACGTCGCTACTCAGTGCCTATTCGCTGCGTCGGCGGTCGCTGGACGTCCCTCCCGCGCAGGAGACCGATCCGGACAAAAGTACGGTACACGAGATTCGCATCGAGACGTTGCTAAAGAACCAGGACTTCTCGCTTGATCCGGAATCATTTGTGTTCGCTGAAGCGGAGGGTAACTACGTCGTCTTCCATTTGCTCGACGGGCAGGATGTCCGGAAAGAAGTGCTACGCTGCACCTTGTCGAGCACGGAGGAGCAGTTGTCTGCTGTGCCGTTTCTCTTGCGGACGCACCGGGCATTCATCGTTAACCTCAAGATGGTCGATGAGGCAGACGGCAACGCGCTCGGCTACACGTTGCGTCTTCGCCACGTCGACGGCAAGGAGATCCCGGTCTCGCGGAGCCGCGTCGACGACTTCCGCAAACGGTTTCGCCGGATTCATCATTCGCGGCCCCGGCCTCGACTTGCCGCTCATCACACAGCTTAACCACTCGCCACGGAACGCGGCAGAATTGCTGTCATCCGCGTCAAATCGACGCCGCTAATCACATACTGCGCATCCTGAAAATCGTGCTGCCATAGACTCATCATGAGTCCAACGCAAAGTTTTCAGGAGCCATGAACCACACCAGGCGAATCCTAATTGCAGCAGCATTTGCTGTCGCGACGCATTTATCGAGCGGGCCTCTCATTGCACAGCACGCGCATTTAATCCACGGGAGCGTAGCTGATGCGACGGATGGTGAGCCCCTGATCGGCGTACACGTTGCCGTGTGGGATTCGGCGGGCGTGGCCCTTCTAACCGGCACGATCACCGATTCCGACGGCACGTTCCAGCTCAACGTCGCACAATTATCTGACATGTTCGTGCGCATCAGTACGATCGGGTATCATCCTTCTGAGCGCCGGTTGTCATTTGGGGATTCCAGTAGCGTGGACCTCGGGCTGATAACGCTTGTGCCGGCGTTACTCGAACACGATGAAGTGGTCGTCGAAGGGGAGCGCATGCGGGCCTCGCGGCGAGGTGGATCGACGGTGTATCACGTGAGCGAACACCTGGCCGATGCCGTTCCATCGGGCGTTGAAATGCTGCGCATGGTGCCGGGCGTTCACGTCGACCTGATGCGCAACATATCGGTCGAGGGTAGCGACCAAATCGTGGTGATGGTGAACGACCGCGAACGGGACGCCAGCTATCTCAGCCAGCTTGGATCCCAGGACATTGCATCCATCGAAATTACCCAGCCGCCTCCCCCGGGATACCCGGCCGACATCACCGCCGTCTTGAATATTCGGCTGCATGATCGAGCGGAGCGGCACATCAGCGGTCACGTCCATTTAGAGGCCCCGACCTCCACAAAGGAGATATACGCGTTTCCCTCGTACAGACTGACGTACGGAGGTGGTGGCACGACGCTGTTCACGGCCTACAACGGCGACTTTTCGTTTTTCGATGTCGACGCCAACTCCATGCGCAGTGTCGCTGGGATGGACAGGCAGGAGGTGACGCAGCAGGTTCGGCAGGAAAACTGGTCGCATCGGTTTCATTATGGGGTCGACCAGCGGCTCGGTAACGGGACCGATTTGAGCTTCTATGGCCAGATTAATCCTCACTCTTTCGAGCAAAACGGATCGTTGCTTTCCGACTTGACGTCGACTGCTTCGGCACGCCGACGGGAGCGCGATCGCGCGTTAGGTACGTACCACGCCGCGACGCTAAACCATCGTTTTGATGATGAGCAGCGCCATCAGATTATATTAGATGTCAGTTTGTCCACCTACGCACGCGAGAACGAAACGCTGTACGGCGCCGGCACCGGCTTCAACGGCACGACCATAAAGCCGCGCCATCAACAGCTGCGTGCTCGAGCTGACTACGTGCGACCGATCTCGGACGTGTTGACGGCACGCACCGGTATTATCCTTCGCCGTCAGGAGCTTTCGGACGGCACCGCTACTGAATTCCGGTACGACGATGCCGTTAACGAAGCTTATCTGGCGATGACCGCAGGAGCCGGACCGTTAGAGATCGATCTTGGCGTTACCGGCGTTTATCACGAGTTCGACATCGGTGACTTCCAGGCCCACCGGTATGATTTCAATCCGCAGCTGTCGGTAGCCGTCGCATCGACGACGGGGCGCCAGGTACGGATATCCGGCAGACGTTCAGTCCGTGCTCCGCATATCTATCAGATCAATCCGACGCCGTGGTCCGACAATCCGTTAACGAGGCGCCGGGGCGATCCCAGATTGCGGCCGTCGGTCCGCACCGAAGTCTCGGTAGACTTCGCGGCGCCGGTCGGCTCGAGCTTCCTCTCGACCGGTGCCTACTATGCACACATCCATGATGACATTCAGATGCTCATCGCGCCGAGCGGTGGGATCATCACGGAGACGGCGCACAATGTGGGCCAGGTGCGCGAGTACGGCGCTCGGTTGTCCGGTAGTATTCGCCTCGGGCGGTCCGGCGGGATTCAGCCGATCGCCAGGGTCTACTACGTCGAAGTAGAGTCCGACGCCGACGAGATGGTGCCGGTGTCGCGCAGCGGAGCGGGCGCCGAAATTGGTCTCTCTGCCTATGCGTCGTTTGGTTCGGGGTACACCGTGGCACTGTCGTACCAGCGCGAAGGTCGGGGAGTGGAGCTGCACCGATCCTACCATAGCCATGCGCTCTATTTCCTGTCGTTTGGGAAGTCGTTTGATAACGGCTTCAAGCTGGACCTCGCCACAGGCTTGCCATTCGCACGCCGCTACACGTACCGAGGCCAGGACATCAGCGCACCCGACGTGACCGGGCGGACGAACGATTTCATCAAGCTGAGCGCTGTTCCTCTACTCGTACACCTCACTTATACCTTCTCGCGCGGTCAAGATCGCGCCGCGCCGCAGATTCGGGAAGTGGACCTCCCGGTCGTGCCCGAGCGAGGCATGTGATCGGGGAATGTAGGAGAACAGTGGGCCAAGGCAGTCTCTTTTTGAAGAGGCTGCCTTTTCTGCTTTATCGAGGCGGCGGGCGTTCAAAGGATACCCTCTCCCGGCACCAGTACCGGGACGCCTTCTCGTCCACCTTTCTGATTGGGCATGCGAAAATTATTCGACCCGCTGATTAGATCGATAGCGAAATCACGTACCTGTGACTAAGCGCCCTTCGATTAGAGAGTCAGCACATCTCGTCATCAGGATACGATGCATCCCTTCCCCGCAAAAACGCCATCCCGATTCGTGAACGCAAGTCGATGGCATCTCAGAGCTGTGCTCATCGCCATCTGCCTCTGCTCGAGCGCCTGCGTCGGCACGCGGGACGCGCATACAGCATCATCCCGACCTGCTGATCTCAGCGTCTCGCTGGGGCGAGGCGGCGGGTTTAGTGGGATATGGGAGGGTGTGCGGGTCGAGCAAGATGGTGCCGTCATTCGCTGGACGGGTCTTGGAGAGCGTGAGGATGGGCGCCGAAGCGGGACACTCACGGAGTCTCAGATGGCGGATATCTGGCGGAGACTAAATGAGGATGACCTTCTGAAGACAAATCTCTCTGAGACAGGAAATATGACCTCATTCATCGAAGTCACAGCCAATGGGGCGACGCATAAAATCTCGTGGGAGGTGGGCTCCGAGACCGAATTCGACGCAAGCGGTGCTGCGGAAAAGGCATACCGAGACGTCATGGAAATCGTCGATACAGTCGGCAGATAACGCGACGAGCCGGCGCATTAGGCGGCGAACGAAAAACAAAAAAAACAATGATGATGCTCAGGTACCTCGTTGTATTGCTCTGCCTCACATGGACGGTCTCGGAGGCCTCGCTTGCGCAGAAGATCGACCAGGATCCGCGTACGAAGGAAATGCCGGAGGGGCGTTCTATCCCCGCGTACCGATCGGTGCAGGAGTTTCTGTCGGAATCCAGCTCGTCAATGTTGCGTGATGCCGCGGTTCCGGTTGGCAGGGCAACGATCCGAAGCCTGCCCACTAACGGGGGCCCGACGCGGCTGCTCAAACGGTCTGCCGGAAAAGCACCGAGTTTCGAACTTCCGGCGCTGGAAGTCAGGCGAGCTGACAATGGCACGGTGCGATGGATGAATGGCGAACTGGGGCGGGCCGAAGCATCAAAGCGGGGTCTGGACCGGATCGGTGAGGCACTTCGCGTACTCGACGATCATGCCGATGTGCTTCGTCTGCGCTCTCCGTCTCAGGAGCTGCGGAGCATTGAACTGGTCGATGATCATCTGGGGTTTACTCACGCCCGCTTCGAGCAGACCTACAACGGGGTACCCGTCTGGGGTCGAGACCTATATGTCCATTTCGACGCTCAAGGAGAAGTGTATGCCGTCAATGGATCCTATGAACCGACACCCCTCGGTGTCGACACCGAGATGAGGCTGAGCGCAGACGCTGCGTACGATGTCGTCGTTGCAGACTTGAAATCGGCCGGTAGATGGGCGCCGCTACCTGCGCATATCGCCGCTCAGTTCGGGCTCGATCAGGAGGAATCGCAGGCAGTGCTATATCCCCTTGAAGACGGAACGATCAGGCCTGCCTATCAAATCATACTCCATCCCAATCTGGTCGAGTGGTTCACGTACATCGTCGATGCCGGTGACGGCAGCATTCTAAATCGGATTGCGCGTCATTGCACGCTCTATAATGATCCTGATGCCGACAACGCGGCGATTAGTATCAGCGGAATTCCGGCCTTCGATCCACAGTCGACCGCAACTGGCTCGTTCCACTCCGCACAGGCGGTAGACTTGAACGGTGTTGCGCAGTCACTCCGGGTATACCAGCATACAGACAATCTTTACTACAAGATCTGGGACCTCCCCGGCTTTTCAGTCGCCAACTCCACGATGCCCAACGAACTCGCAGGTGGAGCCATCACGTTGTCGGCGAATAACCAGGAGTTGCAGCAGGGCGTCGAGCTAACGCACATCACCTCGACAAACAATACATGGACCGACCCTGCCTCAGTGTCGGCGCATTACAACATGCGCAAAGCGTTCGACTACTTCCGCGATGTACACAACCGGAAGGCCATCGACGACAACAATCAGTCGCTCATCTCCATCATTCACATAACG
>CBFGYX010000032.1:0-11187 GCA_965653075.1 uncultured bacterium | reverse complement strand
GGACGTTCCCCGGTGAGCTCTGGATCAGGGCCGCTGCAGACCATCTGGTTTTAGAGAACGCCGTCGATCTCGAGGCATACGTCGCCTCCGTCGTCACGAACGAATACGGATTCGATGACCTCGAAGGCTCGAAGGCCATGGCCGTTGCCGCTCGCACCTACGCGCTGTATCGTTTGATGGAGGGAGAGCTCGGAGACGACACCGGATTTCAGGTGTACACGGGTGACAGCCGCACTTCATCGGTAGCGCGGCGCGCGGTGGAGGCCACGCGCGGAGAGATTCTGACCTTCGATGGACGGATTGCCGCCGCCGTTTATTCGGCCTCGAGCGGAGGAGTTACCGCGAACAACGAAGATGTCTGGCGGGGTGCAGCGCTCCCCTATCTCCGGAGTAAGGACGACCCGTTCGACCTCTCGTCGCCACATCGGTCGTGGACCGCTTCGCTCGACCGAGGCCGTGTCTTGCGGGCGTTGTCACGCGAAGTGGGGATGACGGTATCGGGATTCATCTCAGGAGATCGAGGACCGGACGGCCGCGTAAATTCCATCGAGCTACTGAGCACGTCGGGACCGCGGCAGGAAATCAGCTCAAACCGATTCCGTCTTGCCGTAAACGCAGAATTCGGTGCTAACGGGCTCAAGAGTACCAACTTCGATGCACGCCGCGACGGCGACAACTACATTTTCGAAGGGGCAGGCTATGGGCACGGCGTCGGTCTCAGCCAGTGGGGCGCAAGGCAGATGGCGCAAGAGGGCCATTCCTACCGAGACATCCTGGCGTTCTATTACGATGGCGTGGCGCTCGCTTCTCACCGCGACGGTGAGGTTGTAGGACGGCCGGAAGTACTGCGAGGCGCTCATATCGCAGCGAATCGTATCGAGGAACCGGCGGCCACCGTAGAAGCCGAGCCGGAGGTGCGCCCTGAACCTCAGCCGGAAGCCACTGCTTCGCGCGAGGTGACGAATACACGGAGCACTCGCTCAGCGGATCGTAAGGAAGCTGTCAAGACTGAGCGGACTCCTGCAGGTGGATGGTCCCGGCAGCCCGCCCAGGCGAAACCTATTGGGAGGATAGGTTGGTAGACCGAGCCTACTCTCGCTACCATCTCCCTAAATTAATGTCCTCTCGTACCGGCCTGCTTGTTGTTGTCATTGCCTTTTGCCTCCTCCCGGATGCCTTCGCTCAATCCGTAGCGGATACCGTAGTTGTTCTGGAAGGAATCGAAGTCGAAGCCGCGCGAGCGCACGAAATTGAGGACCTTGCTCCGTTCTCTGTCTTTACGTTCGAGCGGCTGCCGGAGGCGACCTCCCGAGAATCCGCCTTTACTCTTCAGGATATCGCGGGTGGTGTGCCCGGCCTGTGGATCGCCGGCCGCGGGCACATGGCAATTGGCGAGCGGATCGTACTGCGCGGCGCCAGCGCTCGGTCGGCCTTTGGGACGCGCGGAATCCAGATCATTTATGACGGCATTCCGATCACCGCACCGGACGGCCAGGCGATGACGGAGATCATCGACCCGGCGTTCGTCGGCCGGGTGGAGGTCATGCGCGGACCGGGTGCCTCGATCTGGGGAAATGCCTCAGCGGGCGCGCTGTATTTCGGCAGCATGCGCGGCGAGGAGCGCTTCCACGGCCGGTTTGAGTCGGGTTCCGTCGGCGACATCTACGCCGGCGCCCGGTCTGCATATCTCGGGCAGGAGTGGCGTACGGATGCCTTTGTGTCTCATCAGCGGCTCGAAGGATACCGTGAGCATTCCGGCGGCAATGTCAGCCGCGCGGCGTTCAGTAGTGGTCGATCTTTTGGGGATAACACACTCCTGCGTGTGACGGCGGCCGGCGTCTACCAGGACGTGCGCAGCCCGGGCTCGCTTACGCTTGCAGAGTTCGAATCCGACCGCACCGCTGCGAATCCGAGTTACGTCACGCACCGCGCGGGAAAAGAAAGCACACACGGGCAGGTCGGCATCTTCCTTACCCATGGCATCGGAGCGTCGGCCATCGATGCGACCGCGTACGCCATCACGCGGGAAGTGTTAAATCCGCTTAACTATGCGATCATCGATCTATCGCGCACCGTCGCGGGATCGCGGGTCGGCTATACGTATCACGGTGAGCGGCTGCGGTTGGCGTCGGGCGTGAACGTCGCGGTGCAGTCGGACGGCCGGTTGAACTTCGCCAACAACGAGGGCGAACGGGGCGATGCTCCGACGCTCGATCAGCAGGAGCAAGTGCTGACGGGCGCGCTCGACGCCTACGCAACGTTTGCCGCCACCCCGAGCGTTCACCTGAGCGCCGGTGCCCGCCTCGATCGGCTGCGTTTTTCGATGGACGACAATCTCGGTCTGGCCGATGCCTCGACGGGAGAGCGCACTTTCAATGCGTTCTCGCCCTCCTTCGGCGTTTCCTGGCTGCCGCGACGCGTGTTGTACTACGCCTCGGTCGCTTCGTCATTTGAGACTCCAACCACGACCGAACTTGTTAACCGCCCCGATGGCACCACCGGGTTCAACCAGGAGCTCCGGCCCGAACGCACGTGGAGCCTCGAGGTAGGCGCGCGCGGTAACGCCGGCTCAGCCGCTACATTCGATGTCTCGGCATTCGGTATGCAGATAAGCGACCGGATGATGCCATTCCAGACCGAAGCGGGTGGTGACCGTCAGTTCTTTCGAAATGTGGATGAGGCCTACACGCTCGGTGCCGAAGTATTCAGCGAGATAACGCCCACGGCCTGGCTTGAACTTCAGGCGAGCTACGCGTATATCCACGCGCGATTTATCGACACGGATGACGAGCACCGATTTCTTCCCGGCCTCCCACAGCACCAGGCGCGTGTTGTGATCCATCTTCTTCTCGACGAATGGCGGGTGTCGGCACAGGCAGATCTGGCGTCGTCATTCTTTGCTGATGACGCAAACAGTGTAGACGTCGACGGGTTTGCCGTCGTCGACTTGACGCTCAGCCATCGCGGCTTTCCTGTTCGGCAGGCGTCGGTGCTGCCGTTTCTACGCGTGACTAACGTCCTCGACACCGCCTACTCGCGGTCGGTCATCGTCAACGCGAGCTTCAATCGGTACTACGAACCTTCGCCGGGGCGAGCGCTTCAGATTGGCGTTTCGCTGCTGATGTAACACAGCTCGATCCTTCCATCCACCGCTTGTCATTTTCCCATCCCGCGTGACGACGATCATCACGTCCGATCCAGCCGAGGCGGCCGAGCATGCGCGACGTGGCTTGCCGGTGGCCTTTCCTACGGAGACTGTTTACGGACTCGGTGCGCCGGTATCTGACGTAGCGGGCATCCGCCGGATATACGAAGCAAAGGAGCGTCCCCCGACGAATCCACTCATCGTGCACGTGGCAGATCAAGGCGATATCAGCAATATCGCCGCGGAGGTCTCGATAACGGCTCAACTTCTAATCGAAGCCTTCTTCCCCGGCCCGCTTACACTCGTTCTACCAAAGCATCAATCGGTCCCCGACGTTGTTTCGGCCGGACTCTCCACGGTCGGCGTTCGAATGCCCGACCATCCGATCGCTTTGCGGTTCATCGAGGCCGTGGGCGAGGCCGTCGCCGCGCCGTCTGCAAACCGATCGGGCCGACCAAGCCCAACGTCTTGGGCGGCAGTTAAGGATGATCTCGACGGGCGCATCGCCTGCATCTTAAAGGGCGACCGCACGCGCACGGGCCTGGAGTCCACCGTTCTGGACTGCACGGGCGACGAAGCCGTCATCCTGCGCCCCGGCAGCGTGACGCTTGAGATGTTGCGAAGCGTCGTGCCTGATGTTCGCCTGTCACATGGAGGCGAGGTGATCAAGCAACGAAGCCCGGGGACGCGGTTTCGTCATTATGCGCCCAGAGCAGACGTCGTCATCGTCGACAGCCCCCCGGCTGCACCGGGTCTAAACAGTGCATTTATCGGGATGAGCGCGCCGGCCGATACGCGACTCTATGCTTACATCCTGGTCTGTGACTCCGTGGCTGATTACGCCCGCGATCTATTCAACTTTTTTCGTGAGTGCGAGGCTCTGGGCGTCGAGAGGATCTTCTGTCAGGCGGTCGCCCGCGACGGCATCGGCCTTGCGTTGATGGACAGGATCGATCGGGCGGCGGCAAGATGACGCCCAGCTTCAGCCTGGCGTCAATCCTCGAGCCGTGCCTCGCGTCGCTTTGAATAACTGCCCGACGATCCATGGCGCAAAGCTCGCGCTGCGTACGCCCAGCGACGCCGCGGCCTTTCTCCCGACGAACATGCGCTGGACCTGCCGGGCCGTCCACATTGACGACCGGAACTGCCGGTTCCAGTCCGACGCGTAGCCACTCTTGAATTGTCCCGCGTCAATTTCCCCACGAAGGAACGAGGATGCATGGCGAGCTGCCAGATCCGCTGAGGAAACGGCCATAGCCATGCCGTCGCCGCATAAGGGAGCGATCATCCCGGCCGCATCTCCTGCAAGGCAAACGTCCCGGTGAAATGTCGCACGAGGTCGAAAATGGAGATTGCTGACGGCGAGCGGACGCTCGAGGATATCGGCTGGTTCGCCCAGCCGCCGGCCGAGCGCAGGACTTTGCGGCTTCAGATATGCAAGCAGAGCCTCGGCTCCGCCCGCTTCTTTCAGCATCTCTTTCCTGATCAGACAGCACACGTTCGCCACCTGCGGCGCAATGTTCACCACGCCGCAGTAGCCGCCGCCGACTGCATGTATCTCGACGGCGTCGGATTCTATTGAGGTGTTGTAGTACTGCTTGAGCGCCACATATGGCGAAGGCAGGCCTGCGTCACGTCGGTTCAGCTGGCGCTCCACCGAACTCGTGCGACCGAACGTCCCGATAACAATACGCGCACGAATGGACTCGCCGAAGACGTTGACTTGGAAACCGTCATCCAGCGTGCCGATGATTTCCTGCGCGGCGATTCCCGGACTCAGCTCAACGCCGCCGGCTCCCGCCGTCTCGAAGAGTAGCGCGTCAAGTACGTATCGTGTGATCGCCGTGCCCGGTGAAGGCAGCGTCGCGTTAGCCCGTTCACGCCCGGCCGTCAGAATCAGAGACGTGACTGGCCTGCCTTCGTTCTTGATCGCTTCGACGACGCCCGGTATTCCGCTTAGAACATCGAGTGCTTCGGGCGACAGGAACTCGCCGCATAGTTTATGCCGCGGAAAATGCTGCTTTTCAAGCAGCACGACGGAATGACCGCCGCGAGCGAGCAACGACGCCGCGACGCTTCCGGCCGGTCCCCCGCCAACGATGGCGACGTCATAATCCCTCATCGCGCGGCTCCGCCCACGTCCGCCACCGCAATCCATCGGAACCCCGGGTGCCAGCGGATCGACACGTTCGGCAGCCCGGCATCCACAAATATGCGATGCAGTTCGGCTCGTCTAAACGCTCGCAACACTGAAACCGGGGCATCGTGAGTGAACATCTCCCCGAAAAACGGAAGCTTGCCCGTCAACCTCAGAAAGGCGTAGGGTAGCAGGTGGCGATGGAGGTCGTTGACGATAACGAAGCCGCTGGAAACACGAGCCATCTCTTTAATAACCTCAACAGCCTCTTCCTCATCGAAATGATGTAGGAATAAGGCGGCGTGGACCACATCAAACGAACCGTCGGCGAACGGCAGCGTGCGGGCGTCTGCAACGACGACGTCGACGTCGTTCCCCTCCCCGACCTTCACCACCTCGCGGAGGTACACGCGCGCCCGGTCCACGGTGGCCTCGTTCGCATCCACGGCTACCGCGCTTATCGGAACATGATGCTTACGGCACATCCGGGCGACGGCGGCCACGTGCCCGCCGAGTCCACTACCCACATCCAGAAATCGGAGCGCCGTCGGAGCCGTTATCTTGATGATGCGCTTGATCGCGGCGGCGGTTGCATGATGCCCGCCGAATAGGCGGTTCACCTGCTCAAGCTCGACAAGCGCCTCATCGAGACGGTGATCGACGATAGAAAAATCGTCCATCATCTCAGGCATCATGAGACGCCGCGAGGTGATGGACGATCGATGTGTATCGGTTACGGAGTTAGTCTTCAATCTTCAACGATGCCGCGCAGTAGTTTCTCGGTCTCCTCCTTGTGGGTGGTCTCGTCACTGATGATCTCGTCGAGATCCGCGGCCAGACCGAAGTCTCCATATTCCTCGGCCTGCTTTCTGCGCTCCACATAGCGCTTGATCGTGTTCGTCTCCGCCTCGAGTACCTTCTCGAGCATCTCGCGCGTGCGGAAGGCCACCTCAAACGGCGCCGCCGCCGTCACCGGCTCGCCGCCCAGCGCGGTGATCTTATCGGCCAGAAACTGCGCATGTTGCAGTTCCTCGAGGATCTCAGCGTCGAAAAAGTTCTTCAGCAGCGGACGATGGATTCCCGTCGCCGTGGCGGAGAACGTGTTATACATCAGGACGGCCTGGTACTCGTTGGCGAGGTCGGTATTCAGGCCTTCGATCAAATCTTCTTTCGTAATGCTCATGCTGATTAGCGGTAAGGTCTGTTGATGATGCTGTATTGATGATTTGTAAGATGCCGTGTTTCTGAGTTGAAACATCTTTACGTCCTGGCGGGCCGTTGACGGATCATCAGCCGGTTATACGGCGCGCAATCGCTCATAAGGCCGCCCGAGAGCGTGAGCAACCATCGGATTCGTTTGTGCAGACATGCAGCCGGCGGTAACTTCTTGCGTCATGTTGTTGAGCCCACGCCGCTCTGCTAATCTGGTGAAGGCTTTGCCGACGAAACCCGCCACGCCTTAATCATGGAACTCCGTCTCAACCAGCGCCTGCCCGGCCTCAAGCGCCATTTCAGCCGGGCCGTAGATGCCGCGCGCCTCGTGATGCGCCGTCGCATCCGCCTTCTTTCGGTCGTGCGGCTCACCGTCAGCCGCCTGCACGGGGAGAGCTCCGGACTCTATGGTTTGAAGGACGACGTGCTGGTCCTCGCACGGCTCGTCCGCGCCTGGGCGAAAGGGCAGTACCGCGAAGCGCCGTGGAAATCGGTTCTTTACGCGACGGCTGCGCTCTTGTACTTCCTGAACCCCGCCGACCTCATTCCCGACACCCTGCTGGTGATCGGGTTTGTTGACGATGCGGCGGTGGTGGCCGCCGTCGTTCGGGCGCTACATAAAGACCTCCGCAGGTTTGAACGGTGGGAGGCCGAACAAGCGGAACACGCTGCCGAAGGTGTGGAGGTGAGCGGCGCGGCCGCCCCGTTAGAGGAACGAGCCCGCGCGGAAGTAGACGTGTAGGCCTTCCCGGCTATGGGCGAGGTCCACGCGGCCGAAAACATATCGGCCGATCCGACCTCGAAGTCCGGCACCGTAGCCGTACTCCATCTCGTTGAGACTGATTCGCGATCCGTCGCGGAACGCCTGCCCCGCATCCACAAAAAGGGCAAGGTCGAGGAAGAGAAGCAGTGAGCGCCGATACTCGAGGTTGACGAGCAGTGTGTTCTCGGCACGGAAACGATGGGGCCTGAAGCCGCGCACCGAGTACGCGCCGCCGAGCGTGGGCATCAAATAAAACATCGGCGTCTCCGAAGAGCGGACCGAGGCGAGCTGAACGCGGCTCGCAATACCGTCCGTCCCCAAACCCATCGGCAGAAAGTACTGGCCTTCGACCGTGTATCGCACGAAGTCGTTTTCGTCGTCGCCCAGTCCGAAATGCGGCATGGCTGAGGCCGCAACGTACCACCCGCGATTGGTCCCGAGCGGAAGTCTGTCGCGGAGATACGCCTGCGGCGTGAATCGATCTTCCACACGTTTCGAGACAAGGTCTCGTCGATCGACCTCGATCCACATGCCGACCGCGCCGTACCGCGAGTCCATCCACATTCCCGGCGCATCGTCGATGCCGAATGTCTCATCGATCTGTGGGAAATCGCCAAGGCGGCCGTTGCCGAAGCGGTTGTCAATCACCGACGCATTGATACCGATGGCCACGCCGTCGAACGGCTTAACGGACCCGGACGCCCCGGCAATCCGCTCGTCGAGTCGATAATCCGAAGCCGTGTCACGGTTCGACGGACCGAGGCCGTAAAAGACTTCTTTCGGCTGGTATCGGTAGCGCCCGTAGCCATACAACGAGAACCGGTCATTCTCAAAGCCCGTCATCAGGCGGACGCCCGCGTACGTCCGGATCGATGCACGCACGTCGGCCGCGAGGGTCAGGTTGGGATGGCGAAGGAAGGCGTCGTAGCGAACGCCGCCCGAAACACCCGCTGTTTCGCCGAGACCTCCAAACAACGGGATGAAACCTCCCCGCCCGAACAAAGGCGTATCGCCCGACTGCGCCCAGGCCGTATTCACTCCCCCGGCCATGAGCAGCAGCAGCGCCGCGATGTGACTAAGCATCCTGCTCAGGAAGCGCAAGAAGCGATCCATGTAGCCTCTGTGTGGGATAGGAAAGTGAGATGCGCTCTTCATCGAAACGCTCGACGATGGCAATATTGATCGCCTGCTGGATGTCCATGTAGACGTTGAAGCTCGGGTCCAGCACGTAATAGACGATCTCATAATTGAACGCATACGGCCCAATCTTGGCAAGATGCGCTCGATCAAAACGTGTCAGTTCCTGTGCCTTTACAATTTCCTCTATCCATTCTGAAATCTGAGCCAGCTTCTGTCGCTCCGTGTCGTACTCGACGCCGATTTCGAATACGACTCGCCGCTCAAACATCCGTTTGTAGTTGCGAATCCGGCTTTCGAGTAGGTCGGTGTTTGAGAATACAAGCTGCTCACCGGAGAGGCTTTGAAGACGCGTCGTTTTGAGGCCGATACGGTCAACGCTGCCGAGGTACTCGTCGACGGCAAGGAAATCTCCGACGACGAACGGCTTGTCGATCACAATGGATAACGAGCTGAAGATGTCGCTCAGCACGCTCTGCACAGCGAGCGCGCTGGCCACGCCGCCGATCCCCAGCCCCGCGATGAGCGCGGTGATGTTGACGCCAAGGTTATCCAGCGCCAGAAGCACGACGATCGAGAACACGAGCAACCTCCCGATCCATCCCGCCGCCTGCATCGTCGTCACGGCCGAGGCATCATCCTCGATGTGCCGCTCGCGGTAGCGCCGGACGTAGAAGTCGATCAGCGCGTTTCCCCAGATCATCACCTGAATGGCCGCGAGAACGACGAATATCGCCCGCATCGACCGTATGGCCCCCGGGACGGCGTCGGCCACGATCAGCGCCGAGTAAAGGGCTCCCGCAAGAAGGAACCACGTCTTGGTCCGTTCGAGGAGTTTAACCAGAGCATCGTCCAACGAGACTTTGGTTCGTCGAGCCAGCCGCTGGAGTTGGCTCCGAAGAACAAAGCGGCCGACGATAAACGCCAGACTCAGGCCGAGCCATACAACGACGATGACGAGCCACTGGAAAGCGGTGAGTCCGAGGATGCTGATACTGGTAAGCTGTTCGTAAAGCGATTCGTTCACGTTTGCCTGCAGGTAGATACAAGTAGTTTTCGGTCGGCCGCTAACTTACACAAGCATTCGAAAGGATTCGGAAACACGTGCCCTCTCGTTGGCGGTCGGTTACGATTGACGAATGAAGGGGAATGCCGCGGCCTCCGGGCCGTGCGTTACGACAAATGAGTATTTTTATCGGGACCGGACCACCGCCGGAACCGGTAGTTTGGGTTCAGGTTGATCCGGCGCTTTCCGAAGGACGGCCAGGACGTGACGTACTGAATTCGTCGCTCGGATCGCACCTGTGAACAGCCTTTCGTCGACTGGCATTGCCCGGCTGAGGCGTCTCGATTTATCCGTGCCTCATCCCCTATCGATATGAGTAACGACACCACATCAGAAAAGAACTCCGGCGAACGCAAAGTCGGGCCCACGGTCACGAAAGACCGCTGGGTGAGCTATGCGCGCCAGAAACTATCCAAGGGCTACGTGCTGATTGTCAGCGCCTCGCGCAAAAACGCCAACTTCTATTCTCCGGCTAAAGGCTATGAGATGTGCGCGTACGACGTGGCACGTAAGCTGATTGCGGATGGTCTGATCGTCAAGACGCGCGCACACCATCTGGGCGACGTGTATGAGCTTACGTCTGACGCGATAGATGCCGCGCCGGCACCCGCCCCTCCGGTTATCGATGACGACGACGATGATCTGGACGGACCGAGCGAGTTCCTCGACGACATCCCGAAAGACGATGAGGAAGGCGCCCTCGACGATGAAGACGAAGAGGACGAGGTCGACCCCTACGCCGAGGAAGACGAGGAGCCGATTGATGAGGATGAGGATGAGTTCTGATGGGTGAGCGATAAGCTGTGCGGGTACGCACCTTCAGCGTCGCGACTTGAAAGGGGTAAGCTATGGGCGTAAGCCGGCCGCCTTGGGGCCTAGGCGCTGAATCTGATGACCGATCGCCGGCCGCTTATCTCGACATTTCGAAACCCTCTGCAGGCGGCCTCGTTTTCCCGGCTCATCCCGACCGTTTTCATGCGCCGCCTTTCCGCTTCGCTGCTCATCCTCGTTGCCTTTGCGCCTCTCATCGCACTTGTCGTCTTGCCGGGCGGTGCGATGGCTCAGGCGGCAGACACCTCGCCGTCTGATGGTCGGTCTCAGCGGCTGCTCGTACGTGCGCTGACGCACCTTCAAACCGGCAACTATTCGCAGGCGATAGATGCGCTGGAGATTGCGCGAGGACTCCGGCCCGACGATATCGCCATCTTGCTGACACTTGCCGATGCACACCGTGAGAGCGGCGACTTCCCGGCGGCGGTGTATTATGCCGAAACAGCCCGTAATGCGTCTCCAGCGAACGACGACGCAGCGCTCGGGCTCGCCCATGCCCTCGTTGCATCAGGTGATGCAGACGCCGCAGTTCACCTCATCGAGGCACACGCACACGACACCGGATTCCGACCTGGATTTGCCGCGCAGGCGATTCGACTGCTGACCGACAGCATGAGCGAGGACAGCGTATCGGGCATCGCATCGGACATCGCCGTAGCCGCCATCGGCACGCACGGGTACCATGCCGACGTGCTCTACGCCGCCGCCCGGCTTCCGCAGCACAACCGTGACCTGGTGGCGGAGCAAGTTGCTCCTTTGCTCGAGGACCAACGTCTCGCCCCCGCCGAGCGCATCTTCATCGCCGAATGGATCCGCGACCACAGCTCCAACGACGTGCGATCGACGGTTGTCGGCAACTTGCCCACGCCGTCTCGGGACTCGCCACTTATCGCGAC
>CBFGYX010000031.1:0-11987 GCA_965653075.1 uncultured bacterium | reverse complement strand
AGATCGTTCAGGGCAGCGCCACCCGCCGATGCTGTTCGTGGGCTTTGCGGCGATGGTGGTGCCGTTCGCCTTTGCGGTGACCGCGCTCTGGAAGCGCCAGTACACGCAGTGGGTTCGGGCGGCGCTGCCTTGGACGATCTTTGCCGTGCTCGTGCTCGGCGTGGGCATCGCGCTCGGCGGCTACTGGGCCTACATCACGCTTTCGTTCGGTGGCTACTGGGCCTGGGACCCGGTGGAAAACTCATCGCTCGTGCCGTGGCTCGTTGGTGTGGCGGCGTTCCACGCGATGATCATCCAGAAGAAAAGCGGCCAGGGGCACAAGGCAGCCCTGATCTTCAGCATCCTCGCATACATGCTGGTGATCTACAGCACGTTCTTGACGCGGAGCGGCATCCTGGGCGACGTCTCGGTCCACTCGTTCGTCGACCTCGGCCTGCACAACCAGCTCCTTATCTGGATACTGGTGCTCGGAATCATGGGCTTTGGACTGTATGCCGCCCGATTCCGCGAGCTGCCACGGCCCGACGCCGAGCCCAATATCCTCTCGCGCGAGTTCATGATCTTCTCGGGCGCCGTACTGCTGGCCGCACTCGCAGCCGTCATCCTCGTGGGCACCAGCGCACCCATCCTCGGCCGCATTTTCCGCTCGAATCCGTCTGCCGTGCCGATCGAGTTCTACAACAAGTGGACGCTCCCGCTGGCGCTGGGCTTTGTGTTTCTCGCGGGCCTCGGCCAGCTCTTCTGGTGGAATAAGATGAGCGTTGCGAACGTGAACCGCATCCTCATCAAGCCGCTCTCGCTGGCACTGGCAAGCACGGTGCTCATCCTTGCGTTAACGCCGTTCATTGAGCGTACGATCGATCTCGACGCGCTGGAGGCACGGTCGGAGGTCACGCGGATGGCAGAGGCCGGGTTGCTGTCGGGCTTTGGTGACTTCTGGGCCCTCTACGGGACGGGGCTGCAGATGTTGTTGCTCATCTTCATGTCCTTCTTTGCCCTGTACGGCAACGGCATCGTGCTGCTGCGAATTGCGCGGGGCAATTTGAAACTGGCCGGAGGCGCGCTGTCGCACGTCGGTTTCGCGCTGCTCGTCCTTGGCACCGTCTCCAGTAGCGGTTTCAGCACGCCCATCGTCCGTTCAGGCGGTGTGTTGATCGGAGAGAACCGCGACAACTTTGTGCTGACGAGGTCGGAGACGCGGGCGGTGGGGAATTACGAGGTCACGTATCGAGGAAAGGATTTTAACGAGCTCGGTCGCCCCGAGTATATCCTCGACTTTGTGGACCATCGCGGGCGCGAGTTCACGATGAAGCCCGTGGTCTACTTATCGAATCAGGACCAGTGGATTCAGCATCCCGACCTCAAGCTGTACTTCGAAAAGGACATCTATGTGGCGGTTACGCCGAATCTGATGTTCGAGACGGAAGAGGAGCGTCAGATGAAGGGTGGATCGCTGTCGCTGGCACCGGGCGACTCGACGGTGATCGGCAATACGCAGTACTCGGTTAGCCTGCGCGGCTTTGAGACCACGGTAAACTCCGACCTCGTCCCGCCCGAGACCGAGATTGCCGTTGCCGCCGTGCTTGATGTCGTTGACCTGCAGTCGAATACGCGGCGTGAGTTGCGGCCGATCTACCTGATCATGCAGGATCGAACGCAGCAGTACATCCAGAACCGCGTGCGCGACTGGGACTTCGCCGTCACGTTCGCCGGCCTCGACATCGAAACGGGCCAGGCCAACTTCGTCTTCGAGGGCGTGGAGGTCATGCCCGAAGACTGGATTGTCGTTCAGGCGTCGGAGAAGCCGCTGATCAACGTGTTGTGGATCGGCTTCATCATCATGAGCGTGGGGATGGTCGTCTCGACGGTGCGCCGGGGCCAGGAACTACGGTTCAGCCGACGCCGGCGCCTCGGTGCGTAAGCGCCATGGCGGCGGTCACATGATATCGACGTCGATCGTCAGGCCGTCGGCTTCGATCTGGATGATGCGGTTCTCGTTCGCGAGCCGGTAATCCGTTACAGACTCGGGCAGCGCCTCGCGGGGTGTGTTCATGTGGAAGAGCGTGTCGGCCAGCACATTCCAGTCTTCAAATGTAAGATGCACGGTGGCCCGTCCATCTTCCTCGACCATCGGCGCGTAACTGAGCACACGCTCGAGATGGTGCATCCCCATCTTCATGTGTAGATTGAGATCCATCGTAATCGCTATTTAAAAAGGCTTACCTGAAAAGGGCGGTTATAAACCGACGTTGGATGATCAACGTCCGGGACAAGAACAAATCGAACAGGCCGAAGCACGCGGTAGCGCCGGCGATGCGATACGCAGCGCCGGCCGATTGTTCAACGGCCCGATACGTGCCGCGAACGAGCCCCCCACCACAGCGTTCCACCTTATCCCCTCCTTCAGAATCCACGATGCGCGTTTATCTCGATTATCTCCGGCACATCCTCGATCACGGCGTCGAGAAGCAAGATCGGACGGGCACCGGTACGCGGAGTGTCTTCGGGTATCAGATGCGATTCAACCTGCAGGACGGATTTCCGCTCGTCACGACGAAGAAGCTGCACATTCGGAGCATCATTCACGAGCTCCTATGGTTTCTGAACGGCGATACGAACATCCGCTATCTCAAAGAGAACGGTGTGTCGATCTGGGACGAATGGGCGGATGAGGACGGCGATCTCGGCCCCGTCTACGGCAAACAATGGCGACGATGGGAAACGCCCGACGGCCGCGTGATCGACCAGGTGCAGACGATTGTCGAGACTATACGTACGAACCCTGATTCGCGACGGATGATCGTCAGCGCCTGGAACGTTGGCCAGCTTGATGAGATGGCGCTCCCCCCGTGCCATCTTCTGTTTCAGTTTTACGTGGCCGGCGGCAAGCTCTCCTGCCAGTTGTACCAGCGCAGTGCCGACAGCTTCCTCGGCGTGCCGTTTAACATCGCCTCCTATTCCCTCCTCATCCACATGCTCGCACAGCAGACGGGCCTCGATGCCGGCGAGTTCATCTGGACTGGTGGCGATTGTCATATCTACTCGAACCATTTCGATCAGGTCGAGGAGCAACTCTCCCGCGAGCCGCTGGCGCCTCCGCAGCTCGTCATTCACCGGACGCCGGAATCACTTTTCGAATATCGTTTCGACGACTTCGAAATCATGAACTACGACAGTCACCCTGCAATTAAAGCGCCGGTAGCTGTGTAGCGCGTTTATTTCCGCGCACAGGCGCCATCCACCAGAAACACCTGGTTGCAACAGCAGTCTGCTTGTATTACTCTACCGCGACGGCCGTATTAACCCGGCAGCTTTTTTGCTGTCATCTCGGGTAACTGCCGTCAAACTGACGGATCAGGTGTTCCGAGGTCGTTTGGGCTCGATGATGAGCGGAACGGTCGAATAAGATTCCGAACTACGTGTCTGCCTCCAGCCGGGATAGCAAGCGCCGAATCCTCGAAGGTGTCTACGAGGAAAACCGCCGCATCGACGATGCGCGTGCTTCTTCCGTACGGAGCCGGCAGTCGCCGGCGAATGACCACCCCGGTTGGCCCCGCGTGCTGGGCACCGCCCTACTCATCGTGGTTGTGGGCATTGTTGCCGTGCTCGCTCAGGTAGCCGGGTCGAGCGGTGATCTCTCGGCATCGGCCGCGGCAATCCGCCCGGTGGCGGGCGCGGTCGTCCCGAGCAACCCGCTGAACGACCCGAATCGGCTTGAGGTCATCCCCGAGAACGTTGCCGGCCGCAAGTACATCGGCAACACCGAGATCCCGATTGCGTCGCTGTTCGATCTGTCGGTCAAGACGATCGTGATCGATGCCGGGCACGGCGGCCGCGACCCGGGAGCTGTGGGCAACGACGGACTCACCGAAGCGGAGATCACGCTCGACGTTGCGCGGCTGCTCAAACAGCGCCTCGAACAGTCCCATAATTACAGGATACTCCTGACGCGAACGGACGACAGCTTTATGTCTCTTCGTGAGCGAGTACGCTTCGCCAACAATTACGACGCCGACCTCTTCATCTCCCTCCACGTCAATTATCTACCCGTGGAGCCGGTAACCTCGATCGAGACGTATTACTTTGGGACGGAGACCGACAGCCACACGCTTCGCCTGGCCGAGCGCGAAAACCAGAATAGCGGCTTCAATGTGGCAGAGTTCAATGAAATGCTCCAGAATGTGGGCCGCACGATGAAAGCGCAGGAGTCGGAAGAGGTTGCGCGGTCGATTCAGAGGAGCCTATACCGTAATATCAGTCAGATCAATCAGCAGGTGAGCGACTGGGGAGTTAAGAGCGCGCCGTTTGTGGTACTGCTCGGTGTAGAAGCCCCCGCCGTCCTTGCCGAGATTGCCGTGCTCAGCAACCGGGCAGAAGAAGCCAAGCTGGCACAGCCGGAGTACCGCGAGATGCTCGCGGGTTTTCTTGAAGAAGGCATCACGCAGTACCTGAACAAACGTACGACCGGGTCCAACCTCATCTCAGCGATTCCATAATGGCCAAGAAGCAGACCGCTGCAAAGGAAGACATCCTTCATCTGGGAATAGATCTCGGCACCTCACGCAGTGCCATCGCCGCCAGCAACGGCAAGCGACAGTGGACCGATAGCTATGTGGCGTGGCCGAAGGATTTTGTCGCTCAGAAATTGCTGGGCCAGAGCGTGCTCTTCGGCGAGGAGGCCGTCAAGAACCGGATGTCGGTCAACCTGGTCAGGCCGCTGGAGAACGGCGTCATCCGCGAGGGGACCGAGCGCGACGAAGAGGCCGTGCGCGAGCTGATTCATCACCTGATCGAGAGTATCGGGGTGAAGGACGGCCAGAAGATCCACGCCGCTGTGGGCGTGCCCGCCGAAGCGCTGAAGGTCAATAAGATGGCCATCCGGGATGCGGTCAGGGAATATGCCGACGCGCTGATGGTCGTCTCGGAGCCGTTTGCGGTCGCTTATGGACTCGACGCGCTGAACGAGGCTCTTATCATCGATATCGGCGCGGGCACGGTCGACTTCTGTGTGATGCACGGCTCGATGCCGACTGAAGAAGATCAGCGAAGCCTGAGCACAGCCGGCGATACCATCGACCGGCGCCTCCAGAACCTGCTTAGTGAACGCTATCCTGATGCACGTTTTTCCGAAACGTTCGTCCGCCAGATCAAAGAGAAGTACGGTTTCGTTGACGGGGCGTCGGGCAAAGTGAAGGTGGATGTACCGGTTGGCGCACGGTTTACGGAGCACGACCTGACGGACGAACTCCGCACCG
Organism: uncultured bacterium; assembly: GCA_965653075.1. Lineage (GTDB taxonomy): Bacteria > Bacteroidota > Rhodothermia > Rhodothermales > CAZKDQ01 > CAZRTY01. The sequence goes on along the minus strand of CBFGYX010000031.1, from coordinate 6,732 downwards.
CCTGCGAGTCCATCCTCCCTCCCATCATCGAAACGGCGGTGGATCTGATCTCCCGCTACGAGCCCGACTTCCAGGAAGCAGTCCGCCAGAACGTGTTCCTGGCCGGTGGAAGCAGCCAGATACGCGGCATCGCAGATGCGATTGAGAAGGCACTGAAAGAGTACGGTCCGGCCAAGGTGCAGGTGGTCGACGATCCGCTTTTCAGCGGATCAAATGGTGCGCTGGCTCTGGCGCAAGACATGCCCGAAGAATACTGGGAAGACATGTGAAGAGCAGCGGATGAGGAGCCTATGTCCGCTGAAGTGCAGAGCACGCGCCCGGAGATCGTCATGATCGCCGCGGTGGCGGAGAAAAATCGTGTGATCGGCCGAGAGAAGGACCTCCCGTGGCACATCCCGGAGGACCTTGCGCATTTCAAGCGCTTAACGACCGGCCATCCTCTTGTGATGGGCCGGCGGACGTTTGAGTCGATCGTACATCAATTCGGCGGTCCGCTGCCGAACCGCCGCATGATCGTCCTGACGTCGCAGCCGCAACTCGAGGATTATCCTGAAATAGCCACTTTCGGGTCTATCGACGACGCGCTTGCCGCTCTTGCGGACGAAGAGACCGTCTTCATTGGCGGCGGGGGCAACGTCTATGAGCAATGCCTGCCATTCGCCGATCGGCTCGAATTGACGCTGATCGAAGGCGACTTCGAAGGCGACACCTACTTCCCTCCTTTCGAGCACCTGGTCGGGAGCGAGTTCGAGGTTGCGCACGAAGACGTCCGTGATGGCTTCCGCTTCATGACGTACGTGCGGACGAAGTAGTACGCGGAGTACAATCCTCTGGTGGGTGGAAAGATTGGCCGCGCACTCGACGGTCGACCGGCCGGGCGTGTACTGTGTGCTCCTCGGCATCGGTTTTGCCCGTTGGACCCATGCCCGATGCGCCGGTGGCGTATGCCGTTCGGGAAGCAGTCTCGTAACGTGCAGGACTCCATCCTTCACATCACACCATGAACTACAGCGAGCTTCAATTCCTCTCGGACCACGAGGGAAGCGTACAGTCGGGTGTCGTACCGATCGATCTCTGGCACCAGCTCAACGCTCGCGTCGAGACCTTCTACATCAGCCAGAACCCGGTCTGGTATGCGCGTATTCGCGAGGCCATGACCCGCGGCACCGGCATCTCGTTCGACGAGTCTCTCCGGCAAATCGAATACGATGCCGCCGGCTTTGAGGACCTTGCCTGGTGGAACAAGAACCATCAGGATCGTGCGCGTGACATTGTCAGGCTGGTCAGGGAAGTGCAGCAGGCACCTTACGAGGGCCGGGGCTATCCCGTCCAACTGACCGGCGACCTCGAGGGCTGCGTTTCCCGCCGGATCGATGACCACCACCGCCTCGTGTATCAGGTCCTCGACGACAAGATCCGCATCCTGAGCTGCCGGCGAAACGGCTCCTGACGCCGAATCCGTGCCCGTACCGCCGTTTCGTCAACAACATTGGTACACCGCCCGTTGAACGCGAGGCGCCGGTGAGCATATGCAGGGAGTCTCCGTCACCAGTCGGACTCTCCCGCGCCTATGATCGTTAAGACATTCCAAAATGTTCGTGTGCCCGTAATAGGCCTCGGCACCTGGCCGCTTCGGGGCAATGAATGTCGCGATGCCGTACTCGACGCGCTCGAGATCGGCTACCGGCATATCGACACGGCGCAGTCGTACAAGAATGAAGCAGCCGTTGGCGCGGCCGTGGTCGACAGCGGCCTCCCGCGCGACGAGGTGTTCGTCACGACCAAGATCGACGCCAGGAACAACGCACCGGCGCTCGTTCGGTCGTCCACCGAAGCCAGCCTGCGGCGGCTCGGCATCGAGTATATCGACCTCCTGCTGATCCACTGGCCCAGCACCGAGATCGAACCCGAGGCCACGCTCGACGCCATGCTCGATCTTCAGCGCGAGGGAAAGATCCGCTACCTCGGTGTCAGCAACTATCCCCCGTCGTACCTGAGGCGGGCCATCGCACACGCGCCCATCCTGTGCAACCAGGTCGAGTACCATCCGCTCTTGCGTCAGGATGACCTGCTAAACATCTGCCGCGATCATGATGTCATGCTCACGGCGTTCAGTCCGCTTGCAAAGGGTGAGGTGCTTCAGCAAAAGGTGCTTCAAAACATCGGCGGGTCATACCATAAAACGCCCGCACAGGTCGCGCTGCGGTGGCTGATTCAGCAAGACAACGTGGCCGTGGTGCCCAAAGCGGCGTCGCACGAGCACCGCGTTCAGAACCTTGACATCAATGACTTCCACCTGACGGGCCAAGAGATCGAACAAATCGATCGACTTCCGAAAGATCGGCGGTTGCTCGACCCACCGTGGGCCATCAACTGGGATACGTGAGCGCCATGGGATTCGTCGACAAACTTCCGCGACCGCTACGCACGGCCTTTTTTCTGATACGGGATACGCTCTCGGAGTTCGGGCAGGACAAAGCCGCTCGAATTGCAGCGGCGCTGGCCTACTACGCGGCGTTCGCTATCGCCCCGATGTTGCTTGTGGTCATCGGCGTGGTAGGGCTGTTCTGGGGAGCGTCTGAGTCTGACATGCAGGCGCGCATCCTCGCGGAAATCTCGGGCATGATCGGCGAAGACGGCGCCTCGGTTATCGGCACGATGCTCGAGAATACCTCCGACACCGGAACGGGCATCGTCGCGACCATCGCCGGCATCGGCGGTTTGATCTGGGGCGCTACGCGGCTCTTCGCGCAGCTCCAGGGCGCGCTGAACGACATCTGGAACGTAGCGCCGAAGCCGGGCCGGGGCATCATGAAGCTGGTGACGACGCGTGTGCTGTCGTTTGGAATGGTGCTCGTCGTCGGTCTGCTGATGCTCGTTGCCATGGTCATTGGAACGGTCGTCACAGCGTTGCGCGACACGCTGACGCAATACGTACCGGGCTCGGCGATCGTTATCGACATCGCCAATATCCTCATTCCGTTACTCTTGATGACCGTGCTCTTCGCCGCCATCTACCGGTACCTACCGGATGCCGAGGTTCGGTGGCGGGATGTATGGATGGGCGCTTTTATCACGGCCATCCTGTTCAGCCTCGGCCGCTACGGCATCGGATTTTACCTCGCCAACTCCAGCACGGCATCGGCCTATGGAGCGGCAGGGTCCTTCGTCCTGCTGCTGCTCTGGATCTACTTCACGTCGATGATATTCCTGTTCGGAGCCGAGTTCACGCAGGTCTGGGCGCGCCATCACGGGCACCGAATCCAGCCGACCGAGCACGCCGTTCGCGTACCGACGATCGCGGATATTGAAAGCGGTGAACTGGTTGCCATCGCAGATCCCGAAGACATTCCGGCCACTGTGGCACCCGACTCCCCATCCTCATCGACGTCTGCCGTTCCTCATCACACCTCCGATCCCCCGTCACGAAAATCGCCCGTCTGGAAACGCGCCGTGCCCATCGTGGCGGCATTCCTGCTCGGGCGGATGCTCACACGGAAAGACTGAACGCAACGTCATGGCGAAAAATCATCAGAGTGAATTCCCCGAACAGCATCAAGAAGGACAGCCGGGCCGCGAGCACGAAATGCGACCTGAGCCCGACTACGAGCCACCGCACTATCACGGATCAGGCAAGCTGAAAGGCCTCACCGCCATCATCACCGGCGGAGACAGCGGCATCGGGCGCTCCGTTGCCCTCTTGTACGCGCGCGAGGGCGCGGACGTCGCCATCGTATATCTGGAGGAACACGAGGACGCTGAGGAAACAAAGGCGCTCGTCGAAGGCGAAGGCAAGCGTTGCCTGCTGATATCGGGCGATATCGGAGATAAATCGTTCTGCGAGAGGGCCGTGAAAGAGACGCTGGATGCATATGGAAGGATCGACATCCTCGTCAATAATGCGGCCGTGCAATTTGTGCTGGATAGTCTGATGGAGATCACTCCCGAGTCGCTCGAGCAAACCTTCCGCACGAATGTTTTTGGGATGTTCTTTATGACACAGGCTGTGCTGCCTCATCTCAAAGAAGGCAACTCGATTATCAATACGACCTCGATAACGGCCTACAAAGGAAATCCCCAGCTAATCGACTATTCAGCCACGAAAGGCGCCATCGTCGCGTTCACGCGGGCGCTCTCGCAGAGCCTCGCCGAGAAGAACATCCGCGTTAACGCCGTGGCACCCGGGCCCATCTGGACGCCGCTCATCCCGGCTACCTTCCCGGCCGATCAGGTCAAGGAGTTCGGGCAGAGCACGCCGCTGGGCCGCGCCGGCCAGCCTGAGGAGGTGGCTCCGTGTTATGTGTGGTTGGCCTCCGACGAGGCATCCTACATCACGGGACAAACGCTGCACCCGAACGGAGGTCAGGTTGTGGGGGGATGAGGTCCGAGCGACGAGGTTTGTGTCGCAGGCTTTGTGTGATGAGGATTGAACAGGCGGGCGTGGATGGTGAAGTAGCGTGAGTGAGATCGTGGATGAAATATCGATTGACGATCCTCGCCGCTTTGCGCGCGCGGCGAGGCTGAAATATGTCTCGGATTCCGACCCGGGGATCAGCCGTCGGCGGCATGGGCGAGGCTTCTCGTACCGCGCCGCCGATGGATCCCTCGTCGACGATGACACGCGCGAGCGCATCAACAATCTTGTCATCCCCCCGGCGTGGCGCGACGTCTGGATCTGCTCAGATGCCCGCGGACATATCCAGGCGACCGGCCGCGATGAGGCGGGTCGGAAGCAATACATTTATCATCCACGCTGGGAGGAGACGCGCAACAGCGCCAAATTCGAGCGGCTCATTCCATTCGGGGAGGTTCTCCCGACGATCCGCGAACGCTACGCCGCCGGTCTCCGGAAGCGGACGCTGGGCCGCGAAAAGGTGCTGTCAGCCGTCATCCGCCTGCTCGACCTGACGCTGATCCGCATCGGCAATCAGGCGTACACGCGGTCGAATAAGACCTTCGGACTCACGACGCTGCGCGACCGCCACGTCGATTTCTCGGGTGAAGGATGCGTCTTCCTCTTCGTGGGTAAGAGCGGAAAGAACCGGGAGGTCCATCTCAGCGACCCGCGCCTGGCCCGCGTCGTCAAACAATGCCGCGATGTGCCGGGGCACGATCTCTTCCAGTACTACGATGAGGCCGGTGATCGCTGCACGGTCACATCAGCCGACGTGAATGCACACCTGCAGGAAATCACGGGAGCACCGTTCACGGCAAAGACATTCCGCACGTGGGGAGGCACCGTCCACGGCGCAAAGGTGTTGCATGACATCGGCCCTGCCGGCTCGGAGACGCAGATCGAGCGTAACCTTGTGACGATGGTCAAGGAGGTCGCTCAGAAGCTGGGCAATACGCCGGCGGTGTGCCGTCAGTACTACATCCACCCGGCAATCAGTGACACCTACCGCTCAGGATTTCTGACCAGCGAGTGGAATCGATTCGCCCGCCGCAAGCAACGCGCCGGCCTCGATGCCGACGAAAACGTAGTTCTGCACCTGTTGAAGGAGAGCACATCCGGAGCCGCATGAACCGGCACGAGACGATCAGACGTCTCGCCCCAAAAACCGGTCGACAAACGCCGGTCGCACAAACATGGCGCGATGCAGCTCGCTATGGTAATAGCTAAGCTCACCCGCGAACGGCGCCAGCCGCTGCCCCGCCGAGGTCGCGTCAAAGTCGCGCACAGGGTGTAGCTGCTTCGATGCCATCGTGAACGACCACATGCCCGTAGGATAGGTGGGGATGTAGGCGAGGTACAGCTCGACATGCTTGAAGAGCGATTCCAGGAACTCGTTCGCTGCACGGATCGATTCCTGGAAGGTGCGGTCGAACGGCGACTCAGTCTGCGAGACCATGATGCCGTCGTCGGTCAGGACGCGCAAACAGTCGCGGTAAAAGTCCTCACCGAACAACGCCTCCGCGAATCCTACGGGATCCGTCGAGTCCACCACCACGAGGTCGTAATGGCCGCTGGGGGCGTTCTTGACAAACGCCGCCCCGTCCTCCACGCGGATCGACAGCCGTTCGTCGTCGAGCGCCGAGCTCACCGCCGGGAAGAACTCGCGGGATACGTCGATCACCATCTGATCGATCTCGACAAGATCAACGTGTTCGATCCCCTGGTGCCGCAGGATCTCCCTCACTGTGCCTCCATCACCTCCTCCCACCACCAGCACCCGCTTCGGATCTTTAAGCAGACACAGAGCGGGATGCGAGATCATCTCGTGGTAAACAAACTCATCGCGCTCGGTGAGCATCACCAGGCCGTCGAGCGTCAGGAGGCGCCCGAACGAATCAGTTTGAAGCACCCGCACATGCTGGTACTCGCTTTGGCGGCTGTAGAGAACTTCCTCGACCCCGAAGGTGATGCCCGATTGTGCCTCCCAGTATTCGGTGAAGGCAAAGGCATGCTGCTTAGCGTCCATGCGTCAGAAAAAAGTCGGTGCAAAAAAACGGGTGCGCGGCACCTCACGGTACGGCGCACCCGATCATGCAGTTTGATGCCGTCCTTACGCTGAGAGCGCGAACTCAAGCATCGGTTTATGAGATACCTTTTGCGGGAATAAGCCGCGCTTCATCTCCATGCTCGAAACGTTGCCGGCATAGAACTCATCCTCCAGAAATTTCTGGATTACCCACGGGTCGATCGTATCGCCGCAGGTAAAGATATCCGCGGCCGCGTAACCGTATTCCGGCCACGTGTGGATCGCTACGTGAGACTCCGCAATGACCACA
>CBFGYX010000030.1:0-12155 GCA_965653075.1 uncultured bacterium | reverse complement strand
GTTGTGAGCGGTGACGCGACCATCGAAGAGATGGCGCGGCAGTTTTCCGACGACCCCGGCTCTGCCGGCCGAGGCGGCCACTATGAGGGAACACGCCTGTCTGACCTGGTGGCGGAGTTTGCAGCGGTAGCGGCTCGCAGCCCCGTCGGTGAGTACTCGCAGATATTTGAGTCGCCGTTTGGCCTGCACTTCCTGCGGGTGAACCAGCGGCGCGGAGACGTTGTCGATTACAACCACGTCTTGATTGAGTTTGACCGCAGCAAGGCCGACCCCGCGCCGGCGATCGAATTCCTTCAGGCGGTTAAGGACTCGATCGAGACGTACGACCTGTCGTTCGAAGTCATGGCGCGGCGGCACTCGGAGGAGCAGCAAACCTCGATGCTGGGCGGGCGCGTGGTCGATCTTCGAACGGGCGAACGCCAGCTTTACCTGGAGATGTTGGGGCCCGACTGGCGCCGAACCATCCAGCAGCTCGAAGTGGGTGAAATCAGCGAGCCGACGCGTGTGCAGCTGCTAACCGGCCAGTCGTCATATCACATCGTAAAGCTCCGAGAGCACACAGCCGCACATCGACTGTCCCTCGACACAGATTATGAGCGGATTGAACAGCTTGCTCTGCAGGAGAAACAGCAACGAGAGCTCCAACGCTGGGCGCGGTCGCTGCGCGACCAGGTCCATATTGAAATGCGAGGCAAAGCCCGCGATCTGATCGCTCGTAATTAGTGCCTCCATTTTCAGCAGTGAATCCCTCCCCCACAGACCCAAAGACGATCGAAGCGCTCACGGACGCCTACGGGCGTCTTCGCCGCGAGATCTCGAAGGTGATCGTCGGTCAGGAAGATGTCGTCGAGGCGGTCATCGTTTGCCTGCTCGCTCGCGGGCATGGGCTGCTGGTAGGTGTGCCCGGCCTCGCAAAGACGCTCCTCATCCGCACGCTGGCACAAGCGCTCGATCTCGATTTCAGGCGAATCCAGTTTACGCCCGACTTGATGCCGTCTGACATCACGGGCACGGAGATCATCGAGGAGAACCAGCAGACTGGACGGCGGAGCTTCCGTTTTGTGCATGGGCCGGTGTTCGCCAACATCGTACTTGCGGACGAAATCAACCGAACGCCGCCGAAAACACAGGCGGCGTTGCTCGAAGCCATGCAAGAGCACCATGTGACGGCGGCCGGGCAAACGTTTGAGCTGCAGCAGCCGTTTTTCGTACTGGCTACGCAGAACCCGATCGAGCAAGAGGGCACGTACCCCCTGCCGGAGGCTCAGCTCGATCGCTTTATGTTGAACATCTGGCTGGACTATCCGGATTTCCGGCAGGAAGTCGACGTCGTCCGCGGTTCGACGGGCGAGCGCGTTGAGACGGTGTCAAAGGTCGTTAGCGGCGACGAATTGCTGGTCTACCAGGACTTCATCCGCAACATTCCGGTTGCCGACAATGTGATCGAGTATGCGGTTCGCCTCGCATCGTCTACACGTCCGGGCCGCCCAACTGCACCCGACTTTGTCAACAACTACCTCAGTTACGGCGCCGGGCCGCGTGCATCGCAATACCTCATCCTCGGCGCCAAGGTGCTCGCTGCGCTTGACGGCCGTCTGACACCGCTCATTGCCGACGTCCAACGCATGGCGATTCCGGTCCTCCGGCACCGGATCATCACCAACTTCAATGCTGAGGCCGAGGGCATCACGCAGATCGACGTAATCGAGCGTCTGTTAAAGCAGAACTCGGCGTAAAGACTGGACGGGTGCGGCGATGGGAAGGTGGATGCTGATGCTGGTGTTGATTCTCGCGGGATGTCTCTCTTCTGCCGGTGCATCCGGGGGAGACGACGGCGCCGAGCTCGATCTGTCACGATTGGAGAGGCTGGTGCATGGTGCGGTAAACGAGGTGCGCATCGAGCATGGCCTGCCGGCGATCGCCTGGAATGACACGCTGTCGTTCATCGCCGCAGCGCACAGTGCCGACATGGCTGCGAACGACTTCTTCGGCCACGAAGGAAGCGATGGTTCGTTGCCGAGCGACCGCGCCTTCCGTATCGACTACCACTGCCTCAAGGAGGACGGTGACTACCGGTACACCGGCGTCGCCGAGAATATTTACATGACATATCGCTACGGGAGCCGGCAGACAGTGATTCGAGGCGGCCGTAGTGAAGTCTTCTACGACTGGAAGACGATGGAGCAAATAGCCGAAGATGTGGTTTCGGGATGGATGGGAAGTCCGCCTCACCGCGCCAACATCCTCGAAGCTCGCCACGACCGGGAAGGGATCGGGATTGCTCAGGCTGACGACCGGCTGTTCATCACGCAGAACCTTTGCTGAGATCGTAGAGCGCGCCGGCATTTGCTCAACCTCAAGATTGACGTAACCTCGCCTGCATGTTTGCTCGCATCCTGATATTGTTGCTGGTCGTTCCACTCGTTGAGCTGGTACTACTTTTCCGGATCGGCGGATGGATAGGCTTTTTCCCGACGGCCGGCCTTCTCATTCTGACCGCCATCCTTGGCAGCGTGCTGGTTAAGCGCGAGGGATTGTCTGTCTGGCGGCGATTTCAGGAACGACTCGCGCGCGGTGAGTTGCCCGGTGATCAGATTGTGGATGGGATGATTGTGCTGGCATCCGGCGTGATGCTGATTTCACCAGGGGTGATTACGGATGTGATCGGCATCCTGGGACTGATTCCGCTGACGCGTATACCGATCCGGCGCCTGGTTCTGAAGCGGATGGCAAAGGGAGTTTCGAGCGGCGCCGTTCGGATGACTTTCGGCTCATGGGGAGCGGGCAGCGCCGGAAATACCACGGGAGACGAAAGTGGATGGCAGGGTCACGGCCAGGAGCGCCCGCGGCACACGGGGCGTGAGCCTGAGATCGACGATGATCCAAGGCTAAACTAGCCGCGGCAGGCGGCACGGCGAAAGCCGCCCAGGCCCTGAGTCAGGCGTGTGCAGCAAGAGCGTCGCGGACGCGGCACAGCTGGTTTTCTACCGGCGTTGAATGTGGTCTGCGAGGCGAAGCAACAGCCCGGTTTCCTCCCCAAAATAAACAGACGGTAAGGGATGGCGAGTGCCGTTTTGCATGTGCGCTCACCGACCGGCCCTGCACCTGGGCAAACGCTAAGGGCCAGGATGCCGTCCGTTAAGACGCACACCGAGCCCCCACGCATCGGCAAGTGAGCCGATCAGCGTTTTCTCGTGATCGTTCAGGTGGCCGTCTGCCTCGGCCACGTAGACGATGTCGTCGAGGGCGGCGAGGCGCTGAATGATGGGCAGATGTGTTTTTACGGCCAACACGGAGCGCTGTAGTGCGGTCTCGTCGGGCCCCTCGGCGTAGAAGCGAAGGGCGGTGCGCACGACGTTACGCGCGTCGGTCTCATTGAGCCCGGACTTCCAATCTTGCAGCCTCTCGATGATGGCGTCTATCTCCGGCGTGCTCAGATCGTCGTCTGTGCTGTGTGCCAGCGCCAGGTATATCAGGCCGAGATCGTGAAGGAGCGTCCACTCGGGGAGGTCCTCGTGTTCGGCTTCAGAGCCGGCCAGCAGCTCCTGGCTGAGTTCCTTCAGATTCCAGGCGCGGGCCACCTGCGTAATGAGGCTCTTCTCGGACGTGAGTAAGATTCCATCGGCCTCGGCTATGCGGATGACGTCTTCCAGCGCGCGGCGTTTTTGCGCGGGGTCGAGCGAGCTACGCAATGCATTGACCGACTCGGTGACCTCATGGGCGGCGTCGCCTTCGAGGAAGACCGTCACCGCCTCCATGATCACCTCGAGGATATCGGCGGCATCGAAATGCTCTCGCCAGTGCCCCAGCTTCTCCTGGATCGTGCTGACCTCGTTGTCGACGAGATCATGATCGGTGCCGAAGGCCAGAGAGATGTACACGAGAGCGAGATCGTGGGCGCGGGTCCAGGCGTCGCTTCGGGTCATGCGTCGATGAGGTGAGTAAGATGGGATGCGTGGATGGTCGGGCCCCGCGCAGGTGCGGAACCCGATCATGATAGCTTCCACGCCGGATTCGCTCAACGCGCGGCGTGGAAGTATCACCACTGTCACGACTCGACGGCGGCGGCTGAGCCGGCGATTAACGCGGCCAGTTCGGGCTCTGCGTCGATCCAGTTGCCTGCATCGTACCAGTTCACCGATGCGCTGACCATCTCCATGCCTTCGATGCCGTCCTCCTTCCAGCGCTCACGCTCTTGGACGAGCGACTGCGGGCGCGGGCCCCACTGGAAGAGCTCTTCGCCCTCCAATGTGAACGCGACGAGCTTCGGGATGCTGCGTGTGCCGGCGGTCTGGTACTGGTCCATGATGTCGAGGTTGGCATCGCGATGGATGATGCGTAGGTCGACATGCTCAGACGTCGAGGCCGCGGCGTTGATCAGCGGCAGGTTGTAGGCGGCATCGCCACACCACTCTTCGGTGATGACCATCCAGAGCTGAGGCTCGTCGATGGCGCGCATGGAGGCGAGCAGTTCCTCCGACGGCTGGTATGCGGCTTCGACGCGCTCGGTGCGCTCAATGTTATACCGCATGAAGTGGCGCATCTTCCGGGCGTCCTTGTCGAGACCGGCTACCGGTTCGCGCAGTTTCTCGCGCCACTGCGCAATGTAATCTGTGTATGTAAGGCCCTGGTGCGGGCGTTTTTCCGCAAAGAACTGAGGTACGACTGCTTGCATGTTTACTCACGAACTAAAGGAACTGACGAAATCCATCAGTGAGTGACCGGCGGCTCAAGGGCCGTTACGTGGATATTTCGCTAACCGGATAGACATTGGGCGGGAGCGCGCGGCATGCGGCCGACGCATAATCAATGGGCGGTCGATGTTATCTGCGGCCTGCTAAACGTCGAGATCGTCGACTTCGCCGGCGTGCTGCATGATGAACTCGAACCTGGGCTGGGCATCGCGGCCCATAAGCTCGGTGATCGTGTTTTCGGTGACGGCATGGCCACCTTCCGGGATGGATACTTTGAGCAAACGCCGCTTCTCCGGATCGAGCGTGGTCTCCTTGAGCGTTGCGGGCATCATCTCGCCGAGGCCTTTGAAGCGCTGCATCTCGATGTTGGCGTTACGGCCGCGCCCTTTGCGGACGTCGGCCACAATGCGCTCGCGGTCGGCTTCGTCGAGTGCCCAGTAGGTTTCCTTGCCGGCCTGGATTCGGTACAAAGGCGGCTGCGCAATGTACACGTATCCTTCGTGAATGAGCGCCGGCATGTAGCGGTACAGGAAGGTGAGCAGCAGCGTGGTGATATGATGGCCGTCGGAGTCGGCATCCATCAACAGAATGATCTTGTGATAGCGAAGGCGCGACAGGTCAAGGTCATTGCCGATGCCACACCCCAGCGCCTGCGCGATGTTCGTCAGCTCCTTGTTGTCGCGCACCTTGGTGAGAGTGGCCTGCTCGGCGTTCAAGACTTTGCCTCTGAGCGGTAGGATTGCCTGGTAGCCTCGATCGCGTCCTTGCTTGGCAGAGCCGCCGGCCGAGTCTCCCTCCACAATAAAGAGCTCGCATTCGGTTGGATCGGTCGATGAGCAGTCGGCGAGCTTGCCCGGCAGATTAAGGCGGTGTGTAACGCCACCTTTGCGCCGTGCACTCTGTGCCGCAGCGCGGCTGGCATGCCGGGCCTTGGCAGCCTGGATAACGCGTGTGGCTATGGCGTCGCCGGTGGTTGGATGCGCGTTGAAGAACTTCTCGAGCTCGAGTCTGATGGCGCCGACAATCAGCGAGCGCGCCTCCGGATTGTTCAGCTTCTCTTTGGTCTGACCCTGAAATTGAGGATCGACCATGAAGAGGTTAATGACGGCAACGACGCCTTCACGGATGTCGTCTGCCGAGATCTCGAGCTTGGACGGCATCAGGTCGTGCGTTTCCATGTACGAACGCACCGCGCTTCGGACGGCATCGCGCAGGCCTTGTTCATGCGTCCCGCCATCGCGTGTGGGGATGCCGTTGACAAACGAGCGAATGTACTCGCGGGGCGCCTCGGTCCACTGTAGCACAACCTCCACACGATTTCCGTCGCTCAGTGCATCCTGGCTTACGAAGAAGGTCTCATCGTGAACCGCGCGCACCTTCTGCTCCTTCAACAAATACGTGAGGTACTCCTGGACGCCACCTTCGTGGTGAAGCTCGTAGCGTTTCCCGTTAACCTTATCGTTGAAGTAAATCTTGAGGCGGCTGTTGAGATAGGTCTTGATCTCGAGGTTCTCGCGGATCCACTCGGCATCGAAATCGACCGACTCAAAAATCTCGGGATCGGGCCGGAAATAGATCGACGTACCCGTGCCGCGCACGGCGTCGGAAGCCACGATGAGATCGGTGACGGGAATGCCGCGCGCGTACCGCTGCTCATAAGCCTTGCCGTCTCGTTTAACGACGGCGACCAGTTCTTCGGAAAGCGCGTTGACGACAGACGAGCCGACGCCATGCAATCCGCCCGAGGTGATGTAATTCGAGCCGTCGAATTTACCACCGGCATGCAGCGTGGTGAGGATGAGCTGGATGGTCGGGATTTTCTTCGTCGGGTGCTCATCCACCGGGATGCCGCGTCCGTTGTCGACAACGGTCACGCTCTGCCCATCTTTATGAAGCGTGACATCGATCTGCGTGGCATAGCCATTGGTCGCTTCGTCGACGGCGTTGTCGACCACTTCCCACAGAAGATGGTGCAGGCCCGGCTTCCCCGTCCCTCCGATATACATCCCCGGCCGCTTTCTTACGGGCTCGAGACCTTCGAGCACCTGGATGTCGCGTCCGGTATAGGAATTCGTTTCTGCCATGATCTCACTAACTGTCGTGTGGCGTACGCGGTCGGCGATTACGACGAGCGGCCGTTGAGCTTGATTTCCGTCGGCTGGAGAACAACCCGTGCGAGGCTGCCCCGCTTAATGAGCTGTTTTCCCCGGTTGCCGCGATTGGATACGTCGAACTTGGTTGTGCGGACGATCTCTCGGCGCCCTCTATTGGTTTCCACCTCAAGGCCCTGCCGCGCCGCGCCCGAAAGCGTGAAGCCGATCAGGGCGTCGCTGCTGCCAAGCCGGATGGCCCGGACACCTTTCGCCGCTCCCTTGACGATGTTCACCTGACCCGCGGGGAAGATCAACACGTATGATTCGCGCGATGCGAGACATACGTTTTCATCACCGGCCGAGACTTCGACGCCGAGCACTTCGTCGTTCGGGTCGAGGCGCATGAATGCACGGCCGTTCCGGTTCGACGGCTCGGCCATGTTTCCGAACGCTGTGCGGAGGATTTGCCCGCCCCGCGTGGCGGCGATCAAATACGGCCCCTCAGATTCCGCCTCCTTCTCCGCATCCTCCCCAAAAAGCATCGGTTCGGCTTCCGGCGGCTCCACGGGCTCGGGCAATACGCGTGGATCAAATGACACAACGCCCACGATTCGTTCCCTGTCGGAGAAATCGAAGAGCTTCTGAACCGGATCACCGTAACCCGTAGTCGACGGCAGGTCGGCAATGCGGATTGAATATGCGCGGCCAAAACTGGTAAAGAAGCCCACCACTTCCCGCGTCGAACTTCCGATGACCCAGCCCACCTCGTCGCCGTCGCGCGTGCGGATGCTCTGGATGTCTGAGTAGGATCGCTGCCGCTTAACCCATCCGTCGCGCGTCACGATCACATACACGTCTTCGTTGACGATGTAGTCTTCGGCGCTATACTCAAGCGCGGCGTCCGGCCCCGCGATGGTCGTCCGACGATCATCATGAAACTCATCCACCAGCGCGGTGAACTCGTCACGAATGAGCTTCCATCGCGCGGGTTCGTCGGCAAGCAGCGCGCGAATCTCCGCGGCCTTTGCCTCCTTTTCTTCGAGCTCGCGCATGATGGAATCAATCTCCATCTGCGCGAGCCGGTACAGCTTGGTTTCGAGGATGGCGTCGGACTGTTCGTCGTCGATGCCGAAGCGGTGCATCAGACGTTGTGCCGCGTCTGATTTGTCGTTCGACGAGCGTATGATGCGAATCGCCTCGTCGAGTGCATCGAAGATGATCGCGAAGCCGCGCAGGATGTGGATGCGGCGCTCGAGCTGCTCGAGTTCAAAGCGCAGACGCCGCACGACGACTTCCATCCGGAATGACAGAAACTCACGCAAAATCGTGAGCAGGTCGACCCGAGACGGCGCGGCGACTTCCGGATTGGCCGTCGGGATGAGACACGTGATGTTGCAGTGGAAGCGCGACTGCAGCATCGTGTGCTTGAACAGATACGCCATCGCGGCCTCCGCGTTGGCGCCCCGCTTCAGTTCCAGCACGACGCGCACATCATCGGTCGATTCATCGCGGATGTCGGACAATTGCGGGACGCGCTCTGCCGCGATATGATCGGCGATCTTCTCAACGAGCTCGCTCTTATCGACCCCGTATGGGATTGATGTGATGATGATGCGTGTCTTCCCTTCGAGCTCATATTCGCCGCGCAGGTCGACCGCCCCTTCCCCTGTGGCATAGATGCGCCGAAGCTCCTCGCGAGAGTTCAGGATGCGGCCGCCGGTTGGGAAATCGGGTCCGGGAATGAGCTCCGTCAGTGCATCGAGCTCGGCTTCCGGGTTGTCGATCAGATACACGAGCGCTCGCACGACCTCGCTCAGGTTGTGCGGCGGGATGTTCGTGGCCATGCCGACGGCGATGCCGCTTGCGCCGTTGACGAGCAAGTTGGGGACGCGTGACGGCAGTACGATCGGTTCAAAGAGGCTGCCGTCGAAGTTGGGCCGGAAATCGACTGTCTGCTTCCGGATCTCGTCGAGCATCTGCATCGCGAGTGGTTGCAGGCGCGCTTCCGTGTAGCGCATGGCCGCAGCGCGGTCGCCATCGATCGACCCGAAGTTGCCGTGGCCGTCGACAAGCGGTGCGCGCAGAGAAAAGCTCTGCGCCATCCGAACCATTGCATCGTAGATCGCTGAATCACCGTGCGGATGGTACTTACCCATCACCTCCCCCACCACCGTCGCGCTCTTGCGATAGCGGCCGTCCGGGTAGAGGCGCAGGTTCGTGTACATTGCGTACAAGATGCGCCGCTGCACCGGCTTCAAGCCGTCGCGGATGTCCGGCAGCGCACGGCTGGTAATAACGGATAACGCGTAGTTGAGATACCGCTCGCGGGCGGTCTCGTGCAAAGGAATGGATTCTACTACAGGCATAAGAGCCGGTCAATAACGGCAATATGAAGGGGGCGAGCCGCCGAAAGATAAGCAGGCAACGCGAGAAATCGAAGCAGAGCCGAGCTACCGGGCTGCGTCGTAAGCCAGTGTAAAATAATCACCTCGGTGATCCGCCTGGAGCTCGAGGATCGAGCCGCGGGTCAGTAACACGAGCGTGTGCGACGCATCGTCTTCAGCGATGTTTGCGAGCGAGGCGAACTCGGTCACGCTGATGCGGCCGTATTCCTCCAGATATCGCATGAGGAGCCGTTCCTTATCGCCAAACTCGAACTGAACCGGCTCCGAATCCGTCGACAACATGAGAGCGAGCGACTCCGAACTGGCTTCCACACTCTTATCGTCGATTCGTATGAATGCCAACGTGCGCCCATCCTCTTCGTTTTCGACGAGATAGTGCGGCTTCGTGCGGCTCTCCGGCACCATCACCACAACTACATCACGCCGGTGGGCGATCTCAACCCGCTCGAGGTCGAAGTCGACGGGTGGGTCGCAGAAACTATTCATCGCCCGGAGCAGCATGAATTCCTCCTCGCCTGCATCGCGGAGGCCGACTACGGTGCCGTCGTCATCGACGCCGAGGAGCACGCGCCCGCCTTTCGTATTGGCGAATGCGATGACCTCACGCGCAATGCGTTCAGGTCGCGGGACTTTCCGCTTGAACTCGAGAAAGCGTCCTTCACCCTGAGCGGCGAGGCGGCTGACTTCCTGAAGTGTCATGGGGATGGCTGCCGAAGAACGATAACATTTCAATCCTGAAGTATATCCGGAAGCCAGTCTTCGCGTTTCGCCTCTCGTGACATTAATTCGTCTACAGCGAGTTGAGGCGCCATTCCCTCAAACAGAATCTTATGCACCGCTGCCGTGATGGGCAGTTCGATACCGTGGCGTTCAGCGAGTTGATGCACCGACTGCGTCGTCCGCACGCCCTCGGCCACCATGGTCATCGACGACTCGGCCTGCTTTAAGGTCATGCCTCGACCGATGAGCTCACCGAGATGACGGTTTCGGCTCAGCCGGCTCATACACGTCACCACGAGGTCGCCGATTCCAGCGAGTCCGCCGAACGTGATGGCTTCCGCCCCCATGGCCATGCCCAGACGCCGGATCTCCGCCAGGCCGCGCGTCACGATGGCGGCCTTTGTGTTATCGCCGTAGCCGAGCCCTTCGGCGATACCCGTTGCGATGGCGAGCACGTTCTTGACCGATCCCGCGATTTCTACGCCCATGACGTCGGGATTCACGTACACGCGAAGTCGGTCCGTCATGAAAATATCCTGCACCTCGTGCGCCGTATCCAGCGAATGCGAGGCCGCCACGATCGTCGTCGGCTTGGACTCCGCTACTTCCTCAGCGTGGCTGGGGCCATAGAGCACCGTGATGTGCTCTAAGGGAACGATCGGCAGAGATTGATGAATCACCTGCGTGGTGGTCAGCAGCGTGCCGTTCTCGATGCCCTTTGCCACGGAGACGATGCGCAGGTCTTGCGTGGCGACGTCCGACAGCGACACGGCAACGCTCCGCACGGCCTGTGACGGCGTGGCCATCAGCCATAGGTCGGCCCCTCGCGCGCAGTTATGAAGGTCGGACGTAATAACGACGTTGGGCGGAATCTCGAGGCCCGGCAAATAGCTCGGGTTGTGGCGCTCCTCGATCATCTGCGCGGCGGCCTCGGCGCGCCGGACCCAGAGCCGCACGTGGTGCCCCTTTTTCGCGAGAACGATGGCGAGCGCCGTGCCCCAGCTACCGGCTCCGAAAACGGCGATCGTGTGCATCACCTTACTGGCAAGAGAATGAGAATGGGACTCCTACTACGGATTGTGCTGCACCGACTCGCTTCGCAATCGTCCCTTGGACGGCCGGAAGCTATTAATCCGATTTTCCGTCCCTTGAAGCAAGCGTACGATGTTCGGCCTGTGTGCGATGAAAATGCCCGCCGCCATGATCAGGCTCAGAAACAATAGGCTCGGATCGAGCGACTGCACATCGAAGACGTATCTACGTATAGCAACGGTCGACGGAAACGCGATCGCCGCCGTGAGCGAGGCCAGCGACACGTAGCGCGTGCCGAAGAGCACAAGCGCGAATGCGATGAGCGTGATGATCATCGAAACGGGCGTGAGCGCAAAGAGCACACCGGCCGACGTGTTGACGCCTTTGCCGCCGTGGAATCCGGCCCAGATCGGAAACATATGCCCGGCAACGGCGGCGAGACCGGCGATGAGCCGCACGACGGTATCCATCTGCCATACGTCGATGATCGTCGGCAACGCATCAATCCGGATCATAGCGATCAGGCCCGCAGCAACAAGTCCTTTTCCCATATCCACGACGCTGCACAGCACGCCTGCTTTCCATCCCAATACCCGAAAGACGTTCGTTGCACCCGGGTTGCCACTGCCGTGCTGACGTACGTCGATGCCATAAATCCGCTTCCCGATCCAGAGACTTCCGGGAATGGAGCCGACCAGATAGCTAAGGACGACGATGACTGCGATCGAGATCATCTCTGATGACTGAGTGAGATTGCCGGTATTATGCGCCTTTCAGGTGGAGACTTCAACCGCACTGAATAGCGGACGGGTTTCCATCTGGTATGGATTGTAGAAACGGATGTTCAGCAACCAGTTATTGAACGCTTCCGATGACGAATGGATGCTCGCCGATGGTGGCGAGTGCGCGCATTGCCTCATCCACTTTTTCCTCCGGTACGATGCTCACGAGTCCAACGCCCAGGTTGAATGCTCGGCGCATGTCACCTTCGGGAACGTTGCCTGTTGACTGAATGAGGTCAAAGATCGGCGGCCGGACCCAGGCGTTGTAATCCACCTGGATTCTCAAGCCATCCGGGACCACTCGCTCGGTGTTGCCTGCGATGCCTCCGCCTGTAACGTGCGAAAACCCATGTGCGAGGCCGAGGTCAATGAGCGCGCGAATGGGGCGCAAGTACGAGCGGTGAACAGCGAGAAGGACGTCGGCGAGCG